>CAYGNU010000129.1:0-889 GCA_964351175.1 uncultured Roseivirgaceae bacterium
GAAATGCGGTTGGGAAACCTGTACCAACTAACGAGTGGTGGTCAAAATTGGTAAAGGAAAATCATGCGGATAATTTGTTCAACTATCCCATGACGTTAAAAACGACCAACCAAGGATTAATAGTAACCTATATTCCATGGGGCGTTATAGGCGATTCTGCACCCATAGAAGTAGGGCTTACTGGGTTAAGCACCTCAAGAGCTACCGTTTCGGATTATTCTGACTGGACGGTTACTATGAATTGGAATGATGGGTCTCATGACTTGCAGGCGACTTCTGGAATAGGAATGCCTTTTCTGTATTTTGAAAAAGATAGTGATGATGTTGTAGAAATTAAAGTGAATTTTGGTGCTGCAACTATTTCAAATGAACTCTTGATAGTCGAAAATGCTGCAAGTGGTGCAGATTTCGTTTTTTATGCACCAGTAGGAAGCACGTGGCTTCAAGAAGGCAGTATTTACAAGTCTACACTCAATAGTAAGACTTATTGGTCTATGGCCATGCTGCCTCAAAACAATACCAATGTCTTGACTGTAGCGCAGGAGTATAAAAAATATGCCTATGTTTTTCCAAGTAATACTACCACATCATGGAGTTATAATGAGAACATCTCAAAAATCACTACAACCTTTAACGTAACCACAGAAGTTAAAGAAGGATCAGATTCAAATGTATTACTTGGCCTTTTACCACATCAATGGAGCAATTTGTCTTCTGCCTCTCCAACTCCAGATGAGTATAGTTATGATGTAGTAAGAGGAGAGCTCAAAACGCTCAATGGAAATAGTTTTATTGTTGAGAACACCTACAAAGGGATTTTACGCTCCTTACCATATCTTGCCAATAACAGTTCTGGTGTTAACTCTTCGGCATTTGATAGCAAAATAGG
>CAYGNU010000129.1:899-4522 GCA_964351175.1 uncultured Roseivirgaceae bacterium
GGACAGATTCATATAATGAAGGTCAGGTTATGAATAGGTTAATTCAAACCGCTAGAATAGCCGATCAGACCGGTGATGTTGTAGCCAGAGATAAGATGGTTGCCACTGTGAAAGAAAGATTGGAAGATTGGTTAACCTACCAAAGTGGTGAAATAGCATTTCTATTTTATTATAATAATACTTGGTCAGCAATGCTAGGCTATCCTTCTGGTCACGGCCAGGATAATAATATTAATGATCATCATTTTCATTGGGGATATTTTATACATGCTGCGGCATTTATGGAACAGTTTGAGCCTGGTTGGGCAAGCCAATGGGGTGAAATGATCAATTTGCTGATACGTGATGCTGCTTCAGAAGATAGAAATGATACAATGTTTCCATTTTTAAGAAATTTTAGTCCATATGCAGGGCATAGTTGGGCCAATGGTTTTGCTACATTCCCTCAAGGAAATGATCAAGAATCTACTTCTGAGAGTATGCAATTTGCTTCATCATTAATCCATTGGGGTACCATTACGGAAAACGATGCTATCAGAGATTTAGGTATATACATTTACACAACAGAGCAAACAGCCGTAGAAGAATATTGGTTTGATGTATACAATCGCAATTTTCAGCCAACACAACAATATAGTTTAGTATCTAGGGTGTGGGGTAATTCATATGACAATGGTACCTTTTGGACAGCTGATATTGCGGCATCTTATGGAATAGAACTGTATCCAATACATGGTGGGTCTTTGTATTTAGGCCATAACAAAACTTATGCAACATCTCTTTGGAATGAAATAGCATCTAACACAGGGATATTAAGCAATCAGGAAAATCCAAATTTATGGCATGACACCTATTGGAAGTACCTATCATTAATTGATGGCCAGGCGGCAATAGATTTATACAATTCTTACCCGGATCGAACATTAAAGTTTGGCATTTCAGATGCACAAACTTATCACTGGTTGCATGCTATGAATGCACTAGGAACAGTCGAGCCTTCCATTACTGCTGACTATCCAATCGCGGTTGTATTTACAGATAATGGAATAAATACTTATGTAGCTCATAATTACTCTGATTCGCCAATTACCGTCACTTTCTCCGATGGATTTACACTTGATGTTCCGGCAAATCAAATGGCAACAAATAGAGATATAGAGGCGACAGGTGTTTTGTCTTCGGATTTTTCTCAGGCATACCCAGATGGCAGTGTAAACTTATCAGTCGCAATAAGTGGATCGGGGGTAACTAAAGTTGAGTTCTTTGATGGCAATACCTTCTTAGGAGAAGATACGGCAGCACCTTATGATATGGAAGTTCCTAACTTATCTTTTGGAATTCATGGTATGTATGCTAAGGTATATGTTAATGATCAGTTTAGCGTAACAAATATAGTTTCTATTCAAGTAGGTGAACAGGTGCCATACCTGGGAGCAGCATTCGATGTTCCTGGAAGTATAGCATCAGGTCATTACGATAAGTTTGAAGGCGGTGTAGGCCAAAATATATCCTATGTAGATGTATCTCAACAAAATGAAGGAGACTTCAGAACAAATGAATATGTAGATGCAGCTTTAGACCCTCAAGAAGGTGCTATTGTTGGGTGGAATTCTGCCGGAGAATGGTTAGAATATACCATAGATGTTCAAACAGCAGGTTTCTATGATTTAAGTTTTAGGTATGCTTCTGGAAATGCAGCTGGGGGAGGACCTTTCCATTTTGAAATTGAAGGCAATACCATTAGCCCGGATATTACTATGGTATCAACAGGTGATTGGGATACATGGTCAACAAAAACTGTTTCAAATATAGAACTTCCAGCAGGTAAAAATGTACTGAGGTTGGCCATTGAGAATGGAGAATTTAACATAGGCGAAATGACTTTTGCCTATGCTACAGCCCTAAGTTATGTTCCACCTATTGCTAATGCTGGTGAGAATGTGACAGTGATATTGCCAAGCTCAACCGCCAACTTAGATGGTTCACTAAGTAATGATCCGGAAGGACAAAGTATTACCTATAATTGGGAACAAATATATGGCCCTTCTACCATCAACTTCAGTAGTGCCACGGTGGCTTCTCCTACTTTAACTAATCTAGTTGAAGGTGTATATAAATGCACATTAACAGTTAGTGACGGAACGTATAGTGACAAGGATGATGTGCTTGTTATAGTATCTGCGACAGGAAATACAAATCCTTCTGTTTCAATTACTTCTCCAAGCGAGGGTGCTTCCTTTTCTCAAGGCTCAGATATTACGATTAATGCTGCTGCTAACGATTTAGAAGGAGCAATAATATTAGTAGAGTTTTTTGATGGTACCACAAAAATTGGAGAAGATACCACAGCACCTTATAGTCTTGTTTGGACTGGAGCAAGTTTAGGGGCTCATCAAATTAAAGCAACTGTTACAGACGATGCAGGAGGTCAGGGAACATCACAGGACGTAAATATAAGCGTAGTTGAAGAAAACTCATGTACTGAAGTAGCCAATGGAGCGCAGCAAGGAGCTTTTTCAGTTGGCTACGAAACAACATTTAAGACAGTAGGATCTAACGTTACCATTACTTTTACTCTTTTAGATTCTGACAAGACCGGTGTTGTCGCTTATTTATGGAGAGAATCGCCCTTTGAAGAATCAGAACTAAATGATGTTTCAGGGTTAACTTTTTCAAAGACAATCGGAGGTCTTACTACCGGGGAGACCATTAGTTATGCTTGTAAATTTGCTTTCGCAGGCGGGCTCGCGGTTACCCAATATATGAGTTATGTGGTAGGTAGCGATTGTTCAGGAGGCAATGAAACAGATATAACGGCTCCAACTAATTTTACAGCAAGTATTGGGAATATTACTTCCACATCGGTAGAATTATTACTCAATGCAACTGATGATTCAGGTACAGTTGTTTATGATGTTGCTTATGGTGGCAATTCAGTATCTGCAAATGGAGATTCTGGGGTTCAAGAATCATTAGTGATCACCAACCTATCACCAGAAACATCTTATAGCTTCACTATAGCAGCTCGCGATTTAGCAGGCAATACTGCAGCCAACAATTCAATTGAGTTACAAGCGTTAACATCTGCTAGCACCAATACTGCATGCTCTGGGTCTGAATCTTCAGCTTCTCAAGGTGCATTTAGTATTGGTTATGACTATTCGTTTGAAACTAACGGCTCGAATGTTACCATTACCTTTGAATTATTAGATACTGACAAGTCAGGAGTAATTGCCTACTTATGGCGAGAATCGCCTTTTGCCGAAACACCTATGGATAATATTTCAGGGTTGACCTTTTCAAAAACAATAGGTGGGCTTACTAATGGAGAGACCATTAGTTATGCTGTCAAATTTGCTTTTGCGGGTGGCTTGGCTGTATCTACTTATTATTCCTATGAGGTAGGAAGTGATTGCTCTGGCAGTAGTGAAACAGATGTAGAAGCTCCTACCAATTTTAATGCTGGTCTTGGAAGTATTACCACAACATCAATAGAATTATTACTTAATGCGACTGATGATTTTGGTACTGTTATTTATGATATAACATATAACTCAACTTCTTTGACGGTGACTGGAACTTCAGGCGTGCAAGAATCATTAATCATCACTGATCTATCACCT
>CAYGNU010000129.1:4622-9482 GCA_964351175.1 uncultured Roseivirgaceae bacterium
GGTGACTGGAACTTCAGGCGTGCAAGAATCATTAATCATCACTGATCTATCACCTGAAACGGAGTATACATTTAATATTAGTGCTAGAGATGAAGCCGGTAATGAAGCAGAAAATGCCCCACTTTCATTACAGTTCTCAACTACTGCTGAACTAGATACACAAGTACCTTCCGATTTTACTGCGAACGCAGGAGAAATTACCTCAAGCTCTATAGAGTTATTGCTTAATGCTACTGATGATTTCGGTACAGTTATTTATGATATCACTTATAATTCAAACTCTTTGACGGTAACTGGAACTTCAGGTGTGCAAGAATCATTAATCATCACTGATCTATCACCTCAAACGGAGTATACGTTTAATATTAGTGCTAGAGATGAAGCCGGTAATGAAGCAGAAAATGCTCCGCTTTCTGTACAAGCTTTAACAACTGCTGAACTGGATACACAGTCACCCTCTGATTTCACTGCGCATGTAGGGGCAATTACCTCAAGTTCTATAGAGTTATTGCTTAATGCTATTGATGATTTCGGTACAGTTATTTATGATATCACTTATAACTCAAATTCTTTAACTGTTCCTGGAACTTCTGGCATGCAAGAATCTTTAGTTATCACCGAGTTATCACCAGAAACGGAGTATACGTTTACTATTAATGTAAGAGATGAAGCTGGCAATATGGCCGGTGATGCTCTGGTGGTGCAGGAGACTACCAAGGCCATCGTTGATGTGTCTGTATGTTTAGGAACTTCCAATGAGGCGCATCAAGGATTATTCACTACAGGTTATAATTTTAGTTTTGAGACCGTAGGAGCCAATGTTGTAATAACTTTTGAGTTGTTAGATTCTGATAAAAGTGTGACGACCGTTTCTCTTATGAAAGAATCTCCATTAGTAGAGGTGCCTATGAATCTCGTTGCACCTAACAAATATAGCTTGACAGTAGGATTTTTTAATGCCGGAGATGTTATTACATATGCTTGTAAATTCAATTATTTGAATGGGATGGCCATGACTAAATACATCTCATATATGGTAGGGGGCGACTGTTTTATTTTAGGTGTTGAAGATGATGTATTGTCACAATCTTTAAAAATATTTCCTAACCCTATTGATGATGTTATACAACTTGAATCTCAAATAGAACCATTAACAAAAGTTGAAATATATGATTTAATGGGAAATAAGGTTAAGGAATATCACCAAGAGCTAAATGTTATAAAAGTAGATGACTTATCTAAAGGCCTATATTTAATTAAAGTGTACACAGCAAAAAGCTTTACTATAAGAAAGATACTTAAGAGGTAGTTTCATCTCTTTATGAGTGGTGATTAATGGCTATTATATGTCCTATTCAAATACCAAGCATTTCATGTAGCGTTATTCTTTATAATCACTCAAAAAAAGCCTAGGTTAAGCGAAATTGATTTAACCATATCTTGCGAGCTTAAGCAACTAAATAATATGAAATAGATTAAAACCAATATTCCATAAAAGTGTTACTTTAACAAAAAAACCTTAACAAGATTTTATGAAATGGAAACTTAGCTTTGCACAAAAAATAAGATCAGCAGCGGCACTTGTGGTGGTCTTTCTGTTGGTATTAGGTACTAATATGATGGATAAGCATCACTTTTCTATTGTTAAGGAAAGCCTAACATCTGTGTATGAAGATCGACTAGTAGCTAAGGGTCATCTTTACAAAATCACGAGGCTACTACAACTTAAGAAGAACGCCTTTCAGCTTAATGATGGAGAACAAATGGTAAAAATTAACCAAATGGCTAATGTCTCCATTAAGGTTTTACTCAATAAGTATGGCACTACAAGACTCACCGAGAGAGAAGTAAAAACATTCGAATCCCTTAAATCTAACCTTAATGGGTTATATAAATATGATCAGCAAATATCCGAGAATGAAATCTTGAATAATGATCTACCGTCTTTCGATGTGTTAGAGAATCAATACACTGAGGTAATGAAAGATTTGGATGCTTTAGCTCAAATTCAGATGTCAGAAGGAAAAAGAGAAATCGTAAATTCGAATCGAGCTATAGAAACCAGTGACTTAATTTCGCAAATAGAAATGGCAGCGCTCATTCTTATCGGATTTATCATTCAGCTTTTGATTTTTGTCAAACCATTAAAATAGTTTTTCAACTACCTTATTAGTTTAAAAAGTAGACTATGCGCACTCTCAGTAATGCTGCTTAAGGCTAATGCTGTATTTGGAATAAAGATTAATTTATGTCTTCCACATAGAAGAGTTTTTAGAGTAAACGTGGTTTTATTTACGCTCATTCCAACCTTTACCTTCTAAAATCTTAGGAATGCATTTCTCTATCCGGGAGGTTTTCGTTTTAGATTGCTTGGGTTGGGAGAAATGTAGCAAATATCCTCTCTGACGACCAGGAGTGAGCGCTTCAAAGGCGGCCTTTAAGTGTGCATTTTCATCGAGTACTTTTTGTAATTCTTCCGGCATATTGAATTCATCAGTCTTTTTGTACACTACTTCTAAACCAGATTTCTCTACTTCAATGGCCTCGTAGATGTATGCTTTAACTGTGGCCTCTAGGTCAATAACTTCCTCAAGGCAGGTAAATCTAATCTGTCGTGCTGATTGTACATTTTCTGTCTGTTGGATAAGTATACCTTCAGGATCCTTTAACAAAGCGCCTTTATGAAATAAGAGGGCGCAATATTCTTTAAAGCCACGTATGAGTACAATATTGCTTTTATTTAGCGTATAGCAAGGGTGACCCCACTTCAATTCTTCGTGAAGTCCACTCTCCAAAATAATACTTCTAAGTCGTTCATAGCAATTTTGCCACTGTGTTTCTTTATCAAAAAACCAATCAACTTTTGGGTTCATATTATTTACAGAATAGTAAGCAGATTATGCTTTTGTAAGTCTAAAATACCAATAACTAAATATATCGACAATAAACACCAGGTGTGAATGAAGTGTAAACAATTGTGAAAATCACATGCTGAAAGTGATGATGTTGAAAACAAGACCTTTAGCTATCTGTTTAATAATAAAGTAAAGATGAACAATGACAGAAGTAGACGTTAAAAAAGTAATAAAGGATTTTCCAATAGGTGCTAAGTTGCAGCTAATAAAAAACAATGGGGATATTATTGAAGTGGTGTTAGCTAGTCATAAAACTGAAGCCTTTGAAGAAAAGGACTATGGGACACTTAAGGTGCCTGCTATGCCTCCCGCCATCACTGTGCAGGGTAAACGTTGGGGAGTTTACAGAATAGAAATTGATGAGCTTGTTGATATTGCAAGGGTGGGTTAATTTGCAACATGTTTGAAACCTACAATTTTTCTAAATCACTAGACGAAGATATTTTTGACGCCTGGCTGGAGAAAGGCCGCAATAGCAGATTGGGCTATCAATATCTGCTTATCATTTGGGATACGCTGGAAGAAGATTTTAGGCCCATTTATCTGGAGGATAGAGACGGCATCAGTGAATACCATGATATCACCGCTAAGCAGGAAGTACCCATAGCGGCCTATGACTTATATTCTGAGTCGAAAATAAGTCTGAAACAATAATCTTTAGTGCCTTTTTGTTCCATATGCGAAATTAAATCAACATCTTTCAGTCTTATATTATTTACATAAGACACACACCTTGGCATCAAACAATCTTTTAGGGAAATGGACCAGTACGGCCTTAGTCGTGGGTAACATGATAGGTGCTGGCGTGTTTATGATGCCCGCATTATTAGCAGTGTATGGAGGTATAAGCATTTTAGGATGGATTTTATCAACCTGTGGAGCATTAGCATTGGCATTCTTATTTAAAAGATTCACGCATTTTTTTCCAGGTATTAAAGGAGGTCCATATGGTTTTGTTCGTGAGGGGTTGGGTGATTTCTCCGGATTTCTGGTGGCCTGGAGTTATTGGATTTCGGTGTGGGTTACGGTGGCAGCGCTCGCTGCTGCACTTATCAGTTACTTGTCCTTCTTATTTCCTGCTATAACTGCCAGTCCTGTGAATTCAATTGGATTTTCAGTAGGGTTTATTTGGTTGCTCACCTTTTACAATTTTTTAGGATCCCGTAATGTTGGGTTCTTGGCCGTTGTAACCACAGTACTAAAGATTTTACCGCTGCTCTTGGTAGGTGTTTATGGGATATTCTATATCGACTTTGATAATTTTGTTCCTTTTAACAGAGTAGTAGACGTATCTCCGTGGAAGGTGATGATCATTACTACCACATTAACTTTCTTTTCCTTTTTAGGTATTGAATCTGCCACTATCCCCGGTGATGATGTAGAAAACCCAGAAAAGACGGTATCCTTCGCCACGCTATGGGGCACTGTAATCGCGTCTATTATCTATATTGTTAGTTCTATGTCTGTACTCGGTATTCTTCCAGGAGAGCAGCTACAGGCATCGCAGGCACCGTTTAGTGAGGCTGCTGAATTTATGTGGGGATCAGGAACAGGTATTGCCATTACCATAGGAGCTATAGTCTCAGTTTTTGGGGCATTGAATGGCTGGATCCTAATTCAAGGTCAAATGGCCTTAGCGCTCGCTAAAGATGATCGATTTCCAAAGGCCTTTAAAAAGATTAACAAGTATGGTTCACCTGCCAATGGGCTGGTGCTCTCCAGTATTCTTGCTTCCATTTTGATGATTATGCGCTATTCTGGTGGACTATTAGACGTTTTTGAATTTATGATTCTGGTCTCTACGGTATTGGTTTTATTTCCATACATGCTCTGCGCCATATCATTTTATTATACTAAGAAAAAAGCCAAGTCACCCATATCAGGATTTGGATTCATGTTAATATTCATCACGCTAATATTTTGGATTCTTGGCTTGGCCGGGTGG
>CAYGNU010000130.1:0-9476 GCA_964351175.1 uncultured Roseivirgaceae bacterium
AACAATAGCAGGCCAATGGATTTTATGATTTTCATTATCCGAATATTTTTTCGATTAAACTTTTCTTTCCTTTGAGAACAACTTCATTTCCCGGATGGGCAGAATTAAATGAAGCTACTATCTGCTCTTCATATCTTTTAAAAAACTCCGGATCAAAATTGGCTTCTCGCAAGCCTGAAAGCACGGTGAAAATATCATCTTCTTGTTTCAACCATCGGTCGAACACTTCATGGCGCAGTCTGATCCCAAAGGTATTTACACCTAAAAATTTCTTGTTAGTCTTATCATAAACAAAATGCATAGCAATTTTCCCTGAAGCATCTTCCCAATAGAACTCAGCTTCATTTTCCTTCAATTTATTCCAAACGCGACCATACGTTTGATATTCAATATCAAAAAACTTTGCTGAGTTAAACCAATGCCCCGGTATGTACTCGGTCTTTTCTCCACAAATGGTTTTAGCCACAGTTTCTCCCATCATTCTTCCGGTATACCAAACCTGCTCTATGGGTGCTCTTCCAGGTGCCGGAGTTCTTCGTTCTGCACAATCACCAATGGCATAAACGTCAGTAATGCTGGTTTGCATAAATTCATCAACAAGCACACCTCGCTTAGTTTCAATACCTGAATTCTTCACCATTTCTATATTAGGACTTACACCAGCAGCAAGACCAACAAACTGACAAGGAATTTCTTTACCATCAGTGGTTATTACAGCTTTTACTCGACCGTTTTCATCAGCTAATATTTCTTTTAACTCAGTTTTAAGCTTGAGATCGATATGATGTTCTTTTATATGTCGGCTAATCAAGGATGCCTCTTGCTGTGGGAGTACATTGTCCCAAAACTCTTCTTCACGAACCAAAAATGACACAGGTATATTTCTGGAGGAAAGCATCTCTGC
Organism: uncultured Roseivirgaceae bacterium; assembly: GCA_964351175.1. Classification (GTDB taxonomy): domain Bacteria; phylum Bacteroidota; class Bacteroidia; order Cytophagales; family Cyclobacteriaceae; genus Fulvivirga. Next base: position 905 of record CAYGNU010000130.1, read on the forward strand.
TAGTTCGATGCCTATCAATCCACCGCCAACAATTACCCCTCTATTGATATCTTTGGTGTACTTCTCTATATATGCCAAATCTTGCTGACTAACCATTCCACTTACCCCTTCTAAGTCCTGGCCTGGCCAACCAAATTTGTTCGGCTTAGCACCAGTGGCTATAATAAGCACATCATAATCTATCGATTCGGATTTATCTAACACCAGTGTCTTATTGACATAATCTATCGTTTTTACATAGTCATTGAGGAGGTTAATTCGGTTCTTTTCCCAAAACCAGTTTTCATAGGGCTGTGTATGCTTCAATTTCATATGGCCCATGTACACGTACATTAAGGCTGTGCGCGACCAGAAATAATCAGATTCGGCAGAAATTATGGTGATATGGTAATCACTGAGTTTACGGATATGCCTTGCAGCAGTTACACCTGCTATACCATTACCTATAATAACTACATGCTTCATATTTCTTACTTTATCGAGCGAGATAAGTCCAAGTACGCTAAGTCTTCAATTATCGTTTTAATACTCTAAACATATGTCATCAAATTGACATGTGGAGATTAAGTTACAATAAATATTACTCCTGATACACATATGGATAGATGGTTGTGTTATAAATTCATATGTGTCTGATAACTGACAAACTCCGCGTGAGACATGTGCGTTAATGCAGTCACCTAAATTTAAAAATTATGAAAAAGACAGTTCTATTGTTAAGCATTATCCTCCTTGGAGGAATTGTAGAGGGTGCCGATTTATCTACATTTTTTCAAAAGTCAGATGCGTTTTTTAAGATGTATGTTCATGATGGCAAGGTGGCCTACAAAACCATTAAGGCCAATAATGCTGAAATTCAGGCTTTATATGCCGATGTCGAATCAATGAGTTTGGCCTCAGCGAGCGAAAAAGAGAAAAAGGCCTTTTATGCCAATGCTTATAACCTTATTGTGATATATCAAGTAACAAAATATTACCCATTGAAATCTCCTTTAGATCAAAGTGGCTTTTTTGATAAGGTAAAGCATACCGTAGCTGGCGAGCCAATGACGCTAAACTTCCTTGAGATTAAGAAATTGATATTGACTTATAAAGATCCACGCATTCATTTTGCATTGGCTTGTGCGGCTATAAGCTGTCCGCCACTAGCGAGTTTTGCTTATATGCCAGAAACTATGGATAGTCAACTCAACACACGTAGCAGCCTGGCTTTAAATAACAATGATTGGCTAATAGTTAAGCCTTCTGAAAAGAAAGTTTTGCTTTCTAAAATATTTGATTGGTATAATAAAGATTTCACGATGAATGGCGACAACACTGTAATTGCTTTTATAAATAAATACCGTAAATCACCTATTCCGGCTAATTATTCAGTTGATTATTACGAGTACAACTGGTCATTGAATGAAGAGTAATTAAAGAAGGTTAATCAAAGCTTCAAGGGTGTTCACTTTGTGTTCACCTTTATTTTTTATAGTCCAACTAATACCTCCGTCATTAATAATATCGATTACTATTTCAGTCTGATCAACTACCTCATAGCCATAGCGTTCCAATGCATTTTTAGTCCAAAGATATTCGTGGCTTGAACCATTCAGCACGACTTTGCCCTTACCAAGCTGTTTTTCTAGCCGGCCAGTTCTTAGGTCAAAACCCTTTAATCTAAAGACTTCATCTATTTTGCCATTCAAAACTAAATCCTCAGGAAAACCATTGATAATTGGCTGATGTGCTCCTGCAAGCCAGATTCTATCTGCCGATTGAAGGGCGAGATCTAGTTCATGTGTAGCCATTAAAATGGCCTTATTCGTTGTTTTTGCTAATTCACTCAGAAGGTTAATTACCTCCACCCGGTTGTTGAGATCAAGGTGTGCCGTAGGTTCATCCAGAATCATGATTGGCGTATCCTGACACAAAGCTCGCGCGATCATTACCTTTTGTAACTGGCCGTCACTTAGCTCATAAATTTTCCTGTTCCTTAGCTCATGGATGTTGGTCTGATCAATGCTTTTTTCAATGATTGCAATATCTGATTTGGATAAGCTCACAGACCATCCTAAGTGCGGATATCGCCCCATGGCAATCAGTTCCTGCGCAGTCATATTACCTGCATTGATTTTGTCCGTCAAAACCACGCTGATATTTTTAGCGATGTCAGCAATACTCAGCTCTGATAAATTGCGATTATCTAGAAATATGTTGCCTTCTATGGCTTTTTGAGCGCCAATAATTGTTCTTATTAGGGTGGATTTACCAACCCCATTCGGCCCCATAAAACACACTAATTGACCTGTGTTTAATTGAAGATCTAAGTTTGACATCACCTCGAGAATCTTTTCACCTTTGCCGTAGCCGATGGTCAGGTTTTCAATGTTCAATATGGGCTTATTAGTTTTCATTTAGCCAGCAAATGTGTTTTTCATTGAACCTCTTCTAAGGATTATCCAGATTACCACGGGTGCGCCTAGTAAAGAGGTGATGGCATTGATAGGCAATATCATATCGCTACCCGGTAACTGTGCTACCATGTCGCAAATCAGCATAATGATAGATCCAGTCATGGCTACTGCTGGTATTAAAACTTTGTGATCTGAAGTGTTGAAAAGCAATCTGGTAAGATGCGGAACTGCCAAGCCAATGAAAGCTATTGGCCCACAAAATGCGGTGATACTTCCTGCTAATAAGCTAGTGCTTAATATGATAAGAAAACGTGCTTGCTTTACATTAAGACCAAGGCTTTTTGCATAGTTCTCGCTCAGCAATAAGGCATTAAGAGGTTTGATAAGTATAAAATTTAATACTAGACCAGCAAGAAGAATGATGCATAGAATCAATACTTCGCTCCAATTCAAGCCTCCTAAGCTTCCAAAGGTCCAAAATAGATAAACCTGAACTTCTTCCCCGGTGCTAAAATATTGAAGGATACTCACAACGGCTCCAGTTAAACTCCCGAACATCAAGCCAATGATTAACAAAGTCATGCTGTCTTTTACTCGTAATGAGACAATCATTACTAATATCAGCACTATGCCGGACCCGGTGCTTGCAGCAATGGCTACAAGCCAGTTGGTGAAATTGAATAGTCCTATACCATAAACTGAAACACCTGCCAAAAGTAATAATGCTACTCCCAAACTAGCTCCAGAGCTTATGCCAAGCACAAAAGGGCCTGCTAGTGGGTTTCTAAACAATGTCTGCATTTGCAGACCACTGATGGATAATCCAGCACCAACAACTAAGGCCGCTAGTGCTTTTGGTAATCGGAAATTGATAATGATATTTCTCCAACTTTCTGAAGCGGCATCACCTCCCATAATGATAGAGAGTACCTCAGAAAATGGAATAGTGATACTACCCAAAGAAATGTTGAGTAGGAACAATAGCACGATGGCAATTGGCAACCAAAGCAAGAGTTTTATTCTATGATTGTTATTATTCATCAGCCTACTCCAATCGTTTATAAAAATAAAGCTCGTATTCTGGCAGTTTATCAGGATAAAAGATTTTGATCAAATCTGCCAAAATCAAATCAGGTCTCAAATAGCCTAATTCTAGAAACTCACTACCACCTTTAGCACCTTTACGGGCATTGTAAGTGTAAATCTTTTTTTTCTTAAATGGATCAAAATCAGCGTATCTATTATCTGCTTCTTCAATGGCCTGAAGTGTTTCAAAATTGGCAACACCAATCCAATAATCTGCGTTCAACCCTTTGTCATATACGGCTTCAAAGCTTAGCTCTAAAAACCCACTAGTCGAATCCGAAGCCCATAAATAATCACCTCCGGCATCGTTCATTAATGTGGAGGCATAATTTTTACCGCCCGGCATGTACCATGTGTCACCATAGACTACTCCTGAAAGAATTGTAGGTTTTTGGTCAATGTCTTTAGTCAGTGATAACAGTTCATTGTATCGCTCCTCAATTGAATTGAAGACTGAATCAGCCATGGCTTCTTTATTAAAAAAGGCAGCCATAAATATCAGCCATTCTGCACGTCCTAAAGGGTGCTCTTCCAAATATTCAGCATTGAGTATAGCAGGTACCCCAAGCTGTTCCATTTTATTAAATTGTCCGTAGTCACCGCCAATAGTATAGGCCATGATCATGTCTGGATCAAGTGCTATCAACTCTTCCAAATTGATATCGCTATCAACACCAAGGTCTTTCACAAATCCGCTGTCAATTCTCGAACGCATTTTCTCCGAACTGATATAGTCTGTTGTAGGAAAACCAATAAGCTTATCGGTTTCGTTTAAGTAATCTAACAATGGAATATGCGTGGTGGATGTACATACTATGCTTTTTATGGGCACCTGTATTATCCGCTCATTTTGAAGAGATTCCGGCAATTTTGACGCATCAGATACCAAGACATATTTAAAGCTGGTTTTGGCATTCATATAAGGTTTTTTTACCTCTACTACTTTATATCCATCAAAATAGTCAATGGAGAAACCCGTAGCATACTTCAATTTTAAAGCTTTACCAGCAGTATTATTTTCGCTCTCATTATTCCCCTTTTGTTCACAGGAAAACAGACTAATTACGAAAATGGAGATAATTGTTCGAAGCATAGATTCGTTTAAAATTTCGTCAACAATATTAAACAAAATGTTAGTACATGATAAAACTTTTATAACTTTAACCTTGATTAATGGTTCCCGATAAGGCTTTCAGCCAATCGGGATTAAAAGGGAATCTTGTGAAAATCAAGAACTGTCCCCGCAACTGTAAGCTCTAACAAAGCTTGTTGTACATTCTAAGCCACTGACCGCTAGCTAGCGGTTGGGAAGGCGGCAACAAGAGAGCAAGTCAGGAGACCTGCCGATAATCAAAAATTTTCAAGCCTTCGGGAATTGGGGCTAATGAAATGAACAATTTATTGCTCATATCACTAAATCTGATCCGAAGCTTTTAACTCAACAGAATATGAGGAAGAAGCTTTATGTGTTTTTGGCGTTGTTGACGCTTACTAATCTTTGCTATGCTCAGTTGGATTCGCTCCTGCTCGATGCTGTAGAGGTGAGGGGTATTCCTTTTTCCAAATATGCGCTAGGTCAGAAGGTAGTGACTGCCGACAGTTTGGTTAAACTGCAATACACTCAAAACAATATTGGCGATTTACTAGCTGCTACAAATCCAGTTTATATAAGATCCTATGGCAATAATATGGCTGCAGGAATCTCTTTTAGAGGCACAGGGCCTAGTCATACAGGGGTATTTTGGAATGGTATTAACATCAATTCACTCACGTTGGGCCAATCAGATTTTTCCTTACTTCCTGTTATCGGTACTGATGAAATTTCATTACAATATGGTTCTTCAGGGGCACTCTATGGTTCAGATGCGATTGGAGGAACGGTCCATTTAAACAACCATCCAAACTGGAAAGAAGGGCTTACAATTGGTGTAAATCAGGGGATAGGCAGTTTCGGAACTACTCAAACTTCTGGTCTCATTAATTACACCAAAGGGAAAATAAACTTTAAATCTTCTGGATATTATCAGCAATCGGATAATGATTTTACCTATGCCATCCCTTCCAGCGGTCAGTTGGTCAAGCAAAATAATGCAGGCTATAAATATTATGGTTTCAATCAAGACGTATACATTCAACTGGCTAGTAAGAAGCTGATTACATTTAACGGATGGTTCAATTCAAATTATAGAGAAATACAGCCTGTAATAGGAAACTTCACCTCAGAAACCGATCAGAAGGATGAAAGCCTTCGTTTAGTAGCAGCATATCACTACAACTCAAAATTTGCCTATACTACTTTTAGGAGTGGTTTTGTTAAAGATAATCAGCTTTATGATAATGCTTCAAAAGTTCAAACAAAGCAGATCATCAACCAACTACAGACTGAGAAGAAGTGGAGCAAATTTAAAACTACCATTGGTTTTAACCACAATCATATTATTGCCAATGTTGATAGCTATGATAAGCAGCAAAGTGAAGATAGAATAGACTTTTTTGCTTTATCGACCTTAAACCTCAATAAGCTCTTATTGGCAGCTAACCTAAGATATAATATAGTTTCAGGATATTCATCGGCATTTGCGCCATCACTTAGTGGTGAATATGCTCTTAATTCAAACTGGAATATTGTCGGGCAGCTATCAAAGAACTACAGAGTGCCTACCTTAAATGATCGCTATTGGAGCCCGGGCGGTAATACGGACCTTGAGGCAGAAACAAGTTATAATACCGAAGGAGGATTCAATTTTAACAAAGGCTTCTTTTCTGTATCCGCTAATTACTATAAAATGTGGGTTTCTGATTGGATCATTTGGGTACCTGAATCCAACTACTGGACACCTAAAAATATCAGAAAAGTAAATTCCGAAGGTTTTGAGGCATTAGCTTCGGTTGAAGTTAGAAGAACAGACTTGATGTTGAAGTTCAATGCAGGTTATTCCTACAATAGGGCTGAGCCAACAAATGCTATTTCTTCTACGGATAGGAGTGTTGGTGAGCAATTGCCCTACACGCCAAAACATAATGCAAATGCCGCGATTAATATCATTAGTAAACTCGGGCGAATATTATTGACAGGCCGGTACACCGGTGAAAGAGCAACCATTGGAAGCACAATACTTAAACCATACTTTTTAGTAGATACCTCTATTGGCAAGAAGGTTAAAACCAATATTGGAAGTTTCGATTTTAGCTTATCCGTAAAAAATCTTATAAACACAGAATATCAATCTGTAATCAATACGGCCATGCCTGGTCGCTACTATCAATTTAATTTCAACTATTTAATTCAAATCAAGAGACGATGAAAATCAACGACATCTTTAAGCTGGTTATATTTTTTGTTTTTTTAATTACTAGCTGCAGTGATGATGAAAATGGGCCGTCCTTTCAATCCAATGTGTTGGTGATAAATGAAGGTAATTTTTTGAGTGCGGAGGGATCTATAACGGGTTTTAATAGTGGAACAGGAGAGGTCAAGGCTAATATTTATCAAAATACAAATGGATTTGCTATTGCTGCGACTATTCAGCGTGTTGAATCATTTGAAAATGAATTATTCATTGTTTGTAACAATCCCGATAAGTTGGAAGTGTTAAATAGTACTTCATTGATGAATCAAGGAACGCTTGATGCAGGCTTATCAACTCCTTATTCCTTTGCAGCCAAAGGAAATCAAGGATTTGTGACCAACTGGGGAAAATACAACAGCACTACCTTTTCATATGATGATCCATTTATCGCTGTTGTTGACCTTTCAGACCTTACAATTTCTTCTACAATTCCTTGGGATGATCAACCTCAGGACTTGTTGGTGATAGACAATCATCTATATGTTTCAAATGTAAATTCTAATACTATCACTGTTTTAGATATTACAACACTAGAAGCAATAGCTTCAATAGAAACACCATTTGGTCCAGATAAGATGGAGCAAGATGCTGCAGGGGACATCTGGGTGATCTGCAACTCAGGCAGTGTAGTAAAGGTAAATGCTGTAACCAATGAGGTTGTCAAAACCATTGAAAATGTGCCCACTTCTGGGTTCAATGAAAAAATGGTATTTAATGCTTCTAAGGATAAGCTGTACTTTTTATCCACCATCTATGATGCTGATTGGAATGCTACTTCCAATATTTTTGAATTGAATATTTCGACCAATGTAGCTCCATCAGAGCCAATAGTGAGCAGTACCACTTTTTATGGGATAGGTCTTGATAGTAATAATGTACTTTATGTTGGAGATCATAATAACTATCAAGGCAATGGCACTGTTTATAGATTTAATCTTGAAGGAGTTGAGTTAGGCCGGTTTGAAAGTGGAATAAATCCAAATGCCTTTATTTTTAGATAATAACAGCAGAAGCAAAATTGGAAAAGAAGAAAAATAAAAAAGAGGCATTATATTATATTGAGAATGGTCTGTATGTTTTCACTGAGGCATACCATCGCCAAAAGGGCTATTGCTGCAAGAGTGGATGCAGGCATTGTCCCTATGGGTTTAAAAAGGGGTAGATGTGTTAGAAAAACCTAAAATCTCAATTAGCTGGAGTGGTGGAAAAGACTCCGCTTTAGCCTTTCATAAAGTTAAACAGTCCAATGAATTTCAAATTGTTGGGTTGCATACCGTTTTTGACATCGATACTAAAAGCGTAGGCATTCATAATGTTCCCGAGCATTTCATTGAAGCTCAGGCTAAGGAGCTAGGCTTACCATTAACTAAGCTTTATTTGCCCAGACGGCCAATGGCTTATCAAAAATTGATGACCAATTATTATAAGAAACTGAAGTCAGAAGGTATAGATTATGTCATGTTTGGAGACATTTTTCTTGAAGACCTAAAGGATTTTAGAGAAACCATTTTAAAAGCAGCAGAAGTAAAGGGTGTTTATCCGCTATGGGAAAAAGATACCTCTGGACTAGTTCTTGAGTTTCTTGAATTAGGTTTTCAAACTGTGCTATGCGCAGTAGATTCTAAATTTATAGGTAGTAAAAACTGTGGCAAACTGATTTCTTCTACATTTATTGAAAATCATCCTGACATTGATCCATGTGGAGAAAATGGCGAATACCACAGCTTTGTTGTTGAT
>CAYGNU010000131.1:0-9449 GCA_964351175.1 uncultured Roseivirgaceae bacterium
AAGTATAAATTGATTCTTATGACATATTTCAGAACAAGAATGCACGTAAGTTACGCTGTATCAAATATTGAAAAGACAGTAGCCTTTTATAACAAGTTTTTCGAAACTGAACCTGTCAAAACCAAAGCAGGTTATGCTAAATACTTATTGGAGCAGCCATTATTGAACATTAGCTTCAGCGAAGGTAAACAAGTTAACCCTCAACATGTGCATTTCGGTATTGAGGTAAACAACCCAGACTTGTTAAAGTTAAAATTAGGTAATGCTTTAACCCAAAACCTACCTATCGATGAGGAAAAAGAAGTTCAATGCTGCTATGCCAAACAAGATAAATTTTGGGTAACCGACCCAGATGGATATAAATGGGAAGTCTTTAAATTCCTCGAAGATGTAGAGAATAATGACGAAAAATATGCTCAAGAAGGAGCATGCTGTTCGTAAAAATTTATGACAACAAAGCACAAAGCATATATAGCTGAGTTTATTGGAACTTTTGCACTGGTATTTTGCGGTACTGGTGCAATTGTTATTAACGACCTCAGCGATGGTGTAATAGGCCATGCTGGTATAGCAATTGTATTTGGTGCGATTGTAATGGCCATCATCTACTGTTTTGGTGAACTATCTGGTGCTCATATTAACCCCGCAGTAACGCTCTCATTCTGGTTAGCAAAAAGATTTGACAAAAAATACGTTCTCCCTTATATAACCAGTCAGTTAATGGGTGCGCTTGCCGCCAGTTTAAGTTTAAAATGGCTTTTCCCAACTCATGAGTTACTAGGTGCCACCTTACCTACTTTTGAACCCTCACAGACTTTTGTTTTGGAGTTAATTTTAAGTTACATACTTATGCTAGTAATTATTCAGGTGTCTACCGGGTCAAAAGAAACGGGAACAATGGCTGGTATGGCTATTGGTGGAGTTGTTTTACTCGAAGCTATGTTTGCAGGACCAATATCAGGCGCTTCTATGAATCCTGCAAGATCATTAGGGCCAGCTATTATCTCTGGGCATCTACAACATCTATGGATCTATCTCTTAGCTCCAACTATAGGGATGTTTTTAAGTATTTTTACTTGGCGATTAATCAAACCTTGAAACATGATTGAGTTACTAAACGATAGTCATTTACCAAAAATTTTAATGCTATTAAATGATAATAGCTTACCTGTAAATGATATTGATTTGAGCCGTCAGAAGTTTTTGGGATTTTCCCTTGAGGGCGATCTTATTGGAGTTGGAGCATTAGAAATCGCAGGTACCTATGCCCTATTACGTTCTTTAGCTGTAGCTAAGACTTATCAAAACAAAGGCTTTGGAAACAAAGTGTTAAAGGCAGTTATAGATGCTGCCAGAATTAACGGAATCATGCAAATTTTCTTATTAACAGAAACTGCTGAGACTTTCTTTGAAAGCAATCACTTTATTAAAATAAATAGAAATCAAGTACCAAAAGAAATAGCGAATACTGAAGAATTCAAATCTATTTGTCCTTCTTCAGCTATTTGCATGACCTACAATTTATAAATATGAAAAAAAATGTATTAGTGCTTTGCACTGGGAATTCTTGTCGAAGTCAGATCGCTGAAGGGTTTTTAAAAAATATGGCTGGTAATAATGCTCAAGTCTACAGTGCTGGAGTCGAAACCCACGGGGTGAATCCTCGAGCAATAAAAACCATGAATGAAGTTGGCATAGATATAACTGGCCACACTTCTAACCACATAGATGAATACAAAGACATAAACTTTGATTACGTCATCACGGTATGTGACAACGCAAGGGAAAGGTGTCCCTACTTCCCAACTAAAGCAATCAAAATGCACCACAACTTTCCAGATCCTGCTAAAGCTGAAGGAAGTGAGGAAGAGGTTATGAAGCAGTTTGCTGAAGTGCGAAATATGATCGAAGACTACTGCAGGAATTTTGTCGATAAGAATATAAATCAATAGTAACTGACTTAAACAAATTTAGATCGGCTCTATTTTTATTCGCAATCGGTTGCATGAAAACACCTAATAATTTAATCTGATATAAGCTTTATTAAAATGAATTAATCCCCGTATTTCGTCCTAATTAAGATTAGAGAAATGAGCAAAGGGAATAAAAAATACTTCATTATTGATTTTGATAGCACTTTCACACAGGTAGAGGCGCTTGATATTTTAGGAGAAATCTCCTTAAAAGATGCTGCTGACAGAAACGTTCGACTTCAACAAATAAAGGACATCACAGATAAAGGAATGAACGGCTCATTTTCGTTCCGAGAATCGCTGGAGCAACGCATTAGTATTTTAAAAGCCCATAAAAGTCATCTTCCTACACTTATAGAAGCACTTAAAAAGGTGGTATCTACTTCTTTTAAAAGGAATGCTGATTTTTTTGAAAAATACGCTGATCGTGTATATATAATATCAAATGGTTTTAAGGATTTCATTGTACCTATTGTTGGAGATTATCATATAAAGGCTGAAAATGTATGTGCTAATGAATTTGAGTTTGATTCTGAAGATTATATTGTTGGTTTCAACAAAGAAAATGTTCTGTCTTCAAATAACGGAAAAGTAGAACAATTAAAATCCCTAGAATTAAAAGGCGATATTTATGTTATTGGTGATGGATATACTGATTATGAAATTAAAGCAGCAGGACTAGCTAATAAGTTTTATGCTTTTACCGAAAATGTAGAGCGTGCTAATGTAACACAAAATGCAGATCATATTACCCCTAGTTTTGACGAATTTTTATACTTGAACAATTTGAATACAGCTATTTCATATCCAAAAAATCGAATCAATGTACTCTTACTTGAAAGTGTACACTCTAAGGCCATAGAAAATTTAAAGAAGGAAGGTTATAATGTAGAAGTCTATCCTGCAGGGCTTGATGAAGATGAGCTGGTTAAGAAAATAAAAAACGTTTCTATTATCGGAATCAGATCAAAAACACAAGTCACGAAAAGAGTACTTGATAATGCCAATAGACTAATTTCTATCGGAGCATTTTGCATTGGCACTAATCAAATTGACTTAGAAGCCTGTCTTAAAAAAGGTGTTGCCGTATTCAATGCTCCATTTAGCAATACTCGATCTGTGGTAGAAATGGCCATTTCTGAGATTATAATGTTACTGCGTCAATTGAGTGATAGATCAGTAAAAATGCATGAAGGCAAATGGGATAAATCTGCTAAAGGCAGTTTTGAGATTAGAGGAAAAAAATTAGGCATAATTGGCTATGGCAATATAGGAGCTCAATTGTCAGTATTGGCAGAATCAATCGGTCTCAAAGTATTATATTTTGACATTGAGGAAAAACTCGCTTTAGGAAACGCTACAAAATGTGAAAGCCTTGACGAATTATTGAACGAATCTGACATCGTTTCACTACATGTAGATGGAAGAAAAGAGAACACTAATATTATTGGTGAAAAAGAATTCAAACAAATGAAAGATGGCGTGATCTTTTTGAATTTGAGTAGAGGCCATGTAGTAGACATTGATGCGCTTAAAGCCAATATACTAAATCACAAAATAGGAGGCGCAGGTATTGATGTTTTCCCTGAAGAACCTAAAAGTAATGAAGAAGAATTCGTCTCACCCCTTAGAGGTCTTCCAAACACGATATTGACACCTCATATTGGTGGAAGCACCTTAGAAGCCCAAGAGAATATAGCTACTTTCGTTCCTAACAAGATCATGGAATATATAAATACTGGTAGCACCACCAACAGTGTTAACTTCCCAAACCTTCAACTTCCTACATTTAAAAATGCACATAGGTTAATACATATTCACCTAAACATGCCAGGTATACTAGCCAAGATCAACCAAGTCTTGGCAGATCATCAGATAAATATTGTGGGTCAGTATTTAAAAACTAATGAAACAATAGGATATGTAATTACTGATATTGACAAAGAGTATGATAAGGAGGTGATTAAGGCCTTAAGAAGCATAGAACATACCATTAAATTCAGGGTTTTATATTAATTTAACCCAATGGACACATTATCAGACATAGATATAGCCAATAAATTTTATAAAAGCTTTGCAGAACGAGATATAGATGGCATGCTATCATGTTATGCTGATAACATCATCTTTGAAGATCCCGCATTTGGCAACTTAGAAGGTATTCAAGCTCATAATATGTGGCGAATGCTTTTAGAACAAGGTGATACTGGATTACTCATTACAAATTCTACACCTCAAAAAAAGGGTAACAAGATAATTACGAACTGGGAAGCTAAATACAAGTTCTCCAAAACCGGAAGGAAAGTTCATAATAAAATAACTGCCAAAATGATCATCCAAAATGGAAAAATAGTTGATCACAAAGACGTTTTTGACATTTGGAAATGGAGTAGAATGGCTTTGGGCTTAACTGGAACACTCTTAGGATTCACCCCGATAGTAAAAAATAAAATTAGAAGTCAGGCATTGAAAGCACTTCAAAAATTTGAAAGTCAACAATAGTTATCACTTTCGCATTCAATTTATTTACTTCTATTTATAACTTTGGCATTAATTCTGTAAGATGCATTCAAATTCAATCTGTAAATCAATGAGACGATATATTTATCTAGTAGTTTTAGTCATTCCTATCATTCTTTCTAACTGTTCGAGTGGTAAAAAAGCCTATGAAAAAGGAGACTATTACAGCGCTGTTCTAAAATCTGTAAACAGGCTGAGACAAAACCCATCACACAAAAAATCTAAAGAGGCACTAAAAAGAAGTTATCCTTTAGCCCTGCAGAGTGCTGAACAAAAGGCTACTACTATTCTTTCAACTAATGCCCAGTTCAAATACAAAAATGCCATGGCATACTATGAGCGAATAAATACAATGTTTAATGAAATTCGAGCATCCCCTGGAGCATTAAGTGTGATCAAAAATCCTGTAAATTATTTTGCAAAAGTGGCTACTCTTAAGCAGCAAGCAGCTGAAGAAAATTATGAAGAAGCGCTTATCCTCTTAAATAGAAATACTCGAGAAGATGCAAAGACTGCCTTTCTATTATTTAGAGAAGCAAACTCATTTGTTCCAAATTATAAGGATGTCCGTGATAAAATGGATGAGGCTAAGTTTATAGCCACACTGAAAGTAGTTGTTGAGCAAATTCCAGTACCTACCAGATATAACCTGAGTGGTAATTTCTTTCAAGATAAAATAGAGGAATACCTTCATACACAATTCAGAAGTAATGAATTTGTTCAATTCTATACTCCTAGAGAGGTTAAAGCCAATAACCTTCCTTTTGTTGACCAATATTTAAGATTACAATTTGATGATTTTGCGGTAGGTGAAACTCATACGGAAAGAAGTACGGAAAAAGTGAGTAGGGATAGCGTAAAAACTGGAACAGTTTCTACCAGAGCTGGGGAAAAAGATGTTTTTAGTACTGTCTCTGCAACACTTGTGGTAAATAGAAAAGAGGTTAGATCAAGAGGTCTTTTAAGTATGCGTGTTACTGATGCTAATTCAAAAGCAGTGCTTACACACCGCAAATTTAATGGAGAGTTTATCTGGTTTTCTCAATGGGGAAATTTCAATGGTGATGAAAGAGCCTTGACTGATGAGCAGTTGGAGATTTGCCAGCATCAAGAAGTACCACCACCTGATCCTCAAACACTATTCATAGAGTTCACCAGGCCAATTTATGACCAACTCCTGCCTGCGGTAAATGATTTTTATAGGAGGTATTAATTTTAAATTACCCTAATTTGTAGGAGATAAATACAGTTATTATAACCTACTTTTGATAAAAACCATTTTAGATTGCGTTTAAAAACTTTATTGTTTAATATTCTGATATGCCTAAGCCTCACGACCATTTATGGTCAAAGTGCTGACTCAATCATAGTAAGTGCTGAATACAATCAGACAAGATTGAAATCTGCACTGGATCAACTTTCAGAAGAATATACCATTAGGTTTTATTACAAACAGGAATGGGTTAATGGCAAAATCATTTCTAACTTATCCATTAAAAACAAGCCCATTCAGGAGGCTGTTGCTTCGCTTCTTACTGGCCAAGGTTTATCGTTTATTTTCAGAAAACCCAATCACATTGTACTGTTGCTGGATAAAGGAAAGTCCAACCAAGTACTAAATATTTCGAAGAACAGCGCTAATGAATTATTGACTATCGGGGCGATTGACCTTACAATTACACGTGCTCAATTAAGCGGCATCATCATAGAAGGAGAAAATAGCGCACCATTAGAAGGGGCTGTTGTAACAGTTAAAAATACAAATATTAGAGTAGTAACAGGAGGAAATGGAGGTTACTCATTGACTCTGCCTCCCGGAAAATATGATATCAAATATCATCATCAAACCATGGAGGATTTTGAAATCACCATTGATCTTAATTCAAACGGTAGACTAAATGTTGAAATGTATGCCGATGTAATAAGACTGGAGGAAATTATAGTCAGCGATGAAGCAATTGATCAAAATGTTTCTGAGACTATTACAGGGCAAGAAACCATTGATATAGAGAAGCTAAAGAAAATACCTGCTTTTTTAGGTGAGGTTGATGTTCTAAATAGTGTCTTGTCATTACCCGGAGTAAACAAGGTAGGAGAAGGAGCATCAGGCTATAATGTTAGAGGTAGTAATGTTGGACAAAACTTAATACTAATTGATGATGCACCAATTTATAATCCTTCTCATCTCTTTGGCTTTTTTACGGCTTTCAATTCTGAAATAGTTGATAAAATTGTTTTTCATCGTGGTTCTATACCAGCAAACTATGGCGGTCGTATTGCTTCCGTTCTTGACGTTAGTATTGATGATGGTAATAAGGAAAAATTTGAAGGTAAAGGAGGTGTGGGCTTTTTAAATAGCCGTTTTAGTATTCAGGGGCCCATAAAAAAAGACACTACATCATTTGCATTTGCTGTAAGAGGAGCCTACCCTAATTATATCATCAGGCAACTTGAAGATATTGAGCTAAATAATAGCTCAGCCTATTTCATAGATGGCAATCTAAAACTTGACCATATTATTAATGCCAAAAACAGAATATCAATTAGTAGCTATTACAGCAGAGATCAGTTTGCATTATCATCAGAGGCTGAATATAATTATGGAAACAAAACAGCAAGTTTGGAGTTTAATACCATTCTTAAAAATGATTTCTTTCTTGATGTTAAAGCCAATTTCAGCAATTATGATTACAAGTTAAAAGAGCTCAATGAGCCTCAAACAGCTTCCTCCTTGTTTTCAGACCTTAAACAAAGCTCATTTAGTTTAAATTTTAATAGAATTATAAAAAATCACAATATTGAGTTCGGATCATCAATATTACATTACAATGTACAACCTGGAGATTATGCTCCTGCAAGTGATGAATCTATAATTGAACCATTATCAATTGAGGGCGAAGAAGCTCAAGAAGCAGCACTGTTTGCGGGTGATCAAATTAAGATAAATGACAACCTGTTTTTATATGGTGGTTTAAGATATTCACTTTATAACGGAGGAAGAGACAACTTATCAACCAATTACCAAGGGTTTGAACCCAGATTTTCCATCAATTATAGGTTAACAGAAACAACATCAATTAAAAGTGGCTATAACAGAATGAGGCAGTACATCCATTTCATTTCTAATACCACAGCAGCCACACCAATAGACATCTGGAAGTTAAGTAATGAATCATTATCGCCTACAATCGGTGATCAGGTAACTCTAGGCCTATTTAAAAACCTAAAAAACAATAGCATCGAAACTTCTGCAGAGATCTTTTACAAAACCACCAAAAATCAAGTAGAATATAAAAATGGTGCTGATCTCTTTCTTAATGACGAAATTGAAAAAGAGGTAGTGCAAGGTGAAGGGCTGGCATATGGAATAGAGCTGCTAATCAATAAATTAAAAGGAAAGCTTCAAGGCTGGGTTAGTTACACATATTCTAGGAGTAAAATACAAGTACAAAATACAGACAAATTGCTTTCAATTAATAATGGCTCATACTTCCCAACTAACTTTGATCAACCCCATAACTTATCGGTATTTGGAAACTTACAAGTGTCAAGAAGGTTTAGTGTAAATGCAAACTTTAACTACAATACTGGTCGGCCGATTACCTATCCAGAATCAGTTTATGAAATTGGAGGATTAACAATAGCAGATTATTCGGAAAGAAATAAATATAGGATTCCTGACTATCACAGATTAGACGTCTCTTTCACTCTGGCAACGTCTTTAAAGAGAAAGAAAAATGTTTCAGCAAGTTGGACGCTATCAATTTACAATTTTTACGGTCGTAAAAATGCCTATTCAGTTTACTTCAAAAAAGATCCAATAACCAACGAACAGGAGTCTTATAAATTGGCGGTTATTGGCAGACCGGTGATAGGCTTAACTTATAACTTCAAGTTTTGATGAAAATAAATAAATATTGGCTTTTATTAATAGTCAGTTTCTACGGCTGCATTGAAACCTTTGATCCTGAAATAGATAAAGTTGAGGCAGGTACATTAGTAATTGAAGGGTTAATAACCAGCGAATTGAGACCCTATGAAGTTAAGATTTCAAAGTCTATAAGTATAGAAGAAAGTGGTGCTGGTTATGAGTTAATTACTGATGCAATTGTAAGTGTTAGCGGTAAAAATAATATCACCTATCCCTTTGTAATGACATCCCCTGGCATATACAAATCAAATGAAAATGACTTTATTGGTGAAATTGGTAATGAGTACCAGTTGGTAGTTGAATATAATAACAAAATTTACGAGTCTTCATATGAGAAGATTCTACCAAACTATGTTATTGATTCGGTTTATGGAGAGTTTGAGTACCGAGCTGTCCAGTCTGAAACAGGTGAAATTACAACTCAACCATTTATCAATATTTACGCAGACATAAATTTTCCAAACTACGAGTATTATTACCGTTATGACTGGGAAGCCACATATAAAGCTAAAACACCCTTGCAAGGCTCCAATATTTGTTGGCCTGACTCAAATAATGATCCAATAAGAGATTTGGATCCATTGAAAAACTGCTATGTCAATGAAACATCCAATGGCTTTTTAAGAATTTTCAGATCAACCGGGCTTACTGGGACAAAGTTTAAGAAATATTTGATTTATTCTGTTAACCCAAATAAGAGACTTCAAATTAAATACAGCCCTCTAATCACTCAATACACACTCTCGGCTGAAGCCTATTCCTTTTGGAATAGTATAGAAAATCAAAGTTTAAGTGGAGGAGGACTATTTGATGCCCCTCCTACACAAATCATAGGTAATATAAAAAACAAAACCAATGAAGATGAAGTCGTATTAGGGTATTTTACCACGTCTTCTGTTGCTAAGAAACGAGCTTTTTTGTTGCCTTCATTAGTGCCTGAACTTGACCATTATTCTGCAGATTGTTCAACTGAAAGTGGTAGTCCCTTAGGCCCTCCGATTACACCACCTCTATCATGCTGTGAG
>CAYGNU010000132.1:0-9427 GCA_964351175.1 uncultured Roseivirgaceae bacterium
TTCATTTTAGTGGTACATTTATCATATTGATGGCATGATGGGTAGTTACATAGCCGCTGCCACAGCATTTGCTGTTACCATGGGCCGAATGACCGAGTTTAATCATTGGATATTATGGGTAGCGCCAGCATTGTTAGGAGCGCCATTAATTAGGTATTGGAAGCATATTTATAAAAAGAAGTTTGCTACTGCTGCTTGATGTTTTTCCTATCGAAATTACTACTTTCTTCAATTGCTCTATTTATCTGTAAGGTTATCTCTTCTAGCTCTTGAATAGAATTTTCCATGTAATCTAATATGGCGGGCTCTTCAATGATTTTTTCAGTCTGGGTTTTAAAGAGATTATATAAACCGCTGATTCGCGCAACAGGGGCACGTAAAACATGTGAATTTATATAAGCATACTCAGTCAACTGCGCATTTTTAACTTCCAATTCTTTGGTTCTGGAAGCTACAATTTTTTCAAGGTTGTCATTGATAGTTGTAATCTCCTCGTTCTTTTGAGTAAGTAGTTGATTTTGCTTTAATCGCTCGTCAACTATAATTGTGTAGGAAAGAAAATCTCCGAGTGCTTTCAGTAGTAAGCTTTCTGCAGGACCCCATTGCTTGTATTCATATTGATGTTCACAGCAAATAACGCCTCCAAGCTTACCCATGCTAAGAAAAGGCGCATCCATTAATGAATAAATGGAAAGGGGTTTTAAATAGTTTTCTGTAAACTCACTAGTAGCAGGATGATTCTCTGCATCAGTGGCAATGATCAACTGCTGATGTTTTAATTCTACAAAATATGATGGGTACTGTGCGGCAAATAATTCCGAGCCAGGTGTTGTAATCTCATTCTTGTCAAGTAAATACTCACATTTGATTGATTCGTTATTATGATTGAAAGCCCAAATGCTAACTCTTGAAACACCCAAACAAGCATACGCAGATAGAATAATTTCCTGTTTTGCTAACTCTATTTTACCATCATTAACATTGGAGGAATTACTTAACTTGACTAATTCACTTAAATAAAGCTTTATTTCATTATTTTCCTTCGTCTGTGTGTGTTCACTTTTGAGAATTTGATTCTTTAAAAATACCATTGTCAATGACAGAAAAATCATGGTAATAATTGTAAATAAATTGGCTGAAAAGTAATAGTCAGGACTCATCATCCCAGCATCGTAATATCCTACACTAAAGAAGTCATGTATTGGGTCGAAAAGTAATAAGCAGATGATTGTAGGGCTTAATGCAAAAAGTAACTGCTTTAATTCATTAAATGAATATAATACAAATGGAATGATCAATGCATTCATCAAGATAATTCGGATATCAAAATAATTGACTGGATTAATGATGTTTAAATTAATAACTGCTGCTTTTGAAAATACTGAAATAAACATAACAGCAATGGGTAAAACGGCTGTTAGCCAAAGTCTACTGATATTTATTTTTCCAAACTTGTTAAAAATATAAGGAGCAATGAATAACGGTGCAGCTAGCCATATTTTGCGTTCTAAAGATTCAGTCGTATTTGCAATATAATATGCTAGACCAACAATTAATGTTAGGCTGAAAAGGACTATTGAAATAGCATTCGTAAGATAAGAAATTCGTTCTTTTTCGTTATTCAAATATGGCACGGCATTAATTTTAGTTACTTTATCTTACATTTAGGCGATAAAAGTGCAATAAAAGCTACATCATAAAGGTAGCTCAATTTGATATACATAAATATAGTAATTATATTAAGGTTTGATTTTTATATTGCCGGTGGCTTATTTTTTAAACTGACGTGAAAAAGCTTCTAATATTAACAACCATTTGCTTTCTTATATATTCCGAATCCCAAGCACAGGAGGATCCTGTTGCATTGGCTAATGTATATCTTGAACAAGCAGATCAAATTTACAAACAACAAAAAGAGGCAATAGAAATTGCCAAAGAATTATACATCCAGGCGGCTGACCTAGACCCTACCAACTTACGAGCTAATTGGATGGCCGGGAGTTTGTATATGGAAACGATCAATAAGGATCAGGCATTAACCTATTTGTTAAGGATACAAGAACAGAAGCCAAATTATAGATTCGATTTACTCTATCATATTGGTCGCGCTTATCATTACGGACTAGATTTTGATAATGCTTTGAGTTATTATGAGCGTTATAAGAAAAAGGTATTGGGTGACAGAAGCTATCGAGGAATGGACAGAGTGATGCCTCAAGTTGTTTCTCGCAGAATTTTGGAGTGTAATAATGGAAAGGAAATAATTAATAAGCCATCACAATATTCTATAATTCCTATTGGTGAAGAAATTAACTCTGTATGGCCAGATTATGCGCCCGTACTCAATAAGAATGGAGATGTGATGATCTTTACTTCGAGACGACAGGAAGATAATACGAGCCCGAATGTTGATAAAGATAATTTCTATTTTGAAGATGTTTTCATATCAAGAAAGGTTGGTGGAAAATGGAGTCCTGCAAAGAACATTGGGCCACCAATTAATACAGAATACCATGATGCTAACATTGCTTTATCGGCAGATGGTAGCAGATTGTATTTATACAAGGATACTGGAGCTGGCGACATATATTATTCAGATTTTGACGGGCAAAATTGGTCAGAGCCTGAGTTTTTAACCAGTAAGATCAACTCTACTATTTATAGTGAAAACTCCCTTACTGAAACATCTTCACCTGATATTGTATTTTATACTAGTAGTAGACCAGGCAATGAAGGTGGTATTGATATTTACTATTGCACTAAAGATGATAAGGGCAAAGACTGGTACAAATCGAAGAGCTTAGGAGCAGTAATCAATACGCCAGGAGATGAAGACAGTCCTTTTTTAGCCTACGATGGCAAGACTTTGTATTTCAGTAGTACTGGGCATAAAGGATATGGTGGTTATGATATTTTTAAATCGGTTTATGATAGCTTAACCGAAGAATGGTCAATTCCTGAAAACCTTGGTTACCCTGTAAATACTCCCGATGACGAAATATATTTCAATGTATCACCAGATCAAAGAACAGGATATTATGCTTCCGTAAGAGAAGGAGGGCTAGGTTTTACTGATATTTTCATGGTTAAATATCATGGGGATAACCTTGATCAAGCAAAACTTATAGCTGCTAATTATGGAAACTCAAATTCAAACTCCACAACTGTAAACTCAGGTTCAACCAATGCATCTACTCCAAAGGGTTCTTCCTCAATCAATAATAATGAACCTGAATATGAAGAGTATGAAATAAAATTGATGGATAAAACGCATCGTATATTTTTCAACAGCGATCAAAGTGCCATAGAAGATACACATAAAAACGAATTGGATAGTATTGTCCAAATGATTTATAAGTACAGTTTTCTGAGTATAGATATTGCTGGTTATGCGAGTAAAGATGGTAACCCTAGGTACAACTTAGAGTTATCAAATAAGAGAGCACTCATTGTTCTTAATTATCTTGTAGACCAAGGAGTAGATGAAAGTAGGATAGTGGCTCGTGGATTTGGGTCTATCACTGATGAAGAAGGTGAAGCTGAAGAGCACAGAAGAGCAGATGTGCGAATTGTTTCTAAACTAAGGCAGCTCAAAAAAGAATGACCTTAGTTCATCCCTATTAAATCAACTGCTCATCACAATTTCCTTTCTAAACTTCTTAATTAAATAGCCTTCTTTAGGGGCGAAAAGAAAAACTAACCCAAAAATTAAACCTGCCATTGCAGCCATTGCTCCAGCAATTGATCCATCTGTGGCAGCAGCAAGATAATACCCTGAAATAGAAACTAGTATGCCAATGATGGTAGTAATTGCCATCATTTTCTTCAAATTTTCCGTTAGTAAGTAGGCAGTTGCTGGTGGCGCAATAAGCAAAGCAACTACCAAAATAGCTCCTACAGATTCAAAGGAAGCTACTGTAGTAATGGATACTGCACCCATTAATAGATAGTGCCATAAAACGGTAGATATTCCCAATGCTGAGGCATATGCAGGGTCAAAGGTTGTTAGAAATAACTCTTTGTAGCCTATAACGATAAAGGCTATAATAATTAAAAGTACTGTTCCTGTGATGTATAAGACCCTAGGCCCCATAATAGTGCCTGAATCAGTGATCCATAAGTCTATAGGCACATAGGCAATTTCCCCATAAAGCACGCAATCTTGATCTAAATCGACTTTTCCTGCAAATACAGAAATTAAAATTACCCCAACGGCAAAAAGCCATGTGAAAGTAACGCCTATGGATGCATCAGTTTGGAGTTTTCCTTTTTTATGAAAAAACTCAATCAGAAATGTTGTTAATATGCCTATGATACCTGCTCCAATTACCATCGTCACTGAATCTCGAGATCCTGTGAAAAGGAAGGCTAATACGATGCCTGGTAAAACGGCATGAGATATGGCATCTCCAACCATGGCCATTTTCCTTAGTATTAAATAGCACCCCAGCAATCCACATGAAGTTGCTACTAATGAGCCTGCTAAAATGATTTGAATGCTGTTATTCATAAGGAATCTCAGATTTATGTGGATCAGTAATAGGGTAGTTTAAAAGCTTTTCAAGCCTCGCTTCTAATTCTGGTGTCAATACATGTTCTATAGTATCTGCATCATCATGAACATGGTCAGGAGCTATACGCAAATACTGCGTCAAATAAACTTCCCATAGTCTGTGCAGTTTTACTACGCGTTGTCCTTTGTTTTTGCCTTCAGTAGTAAAAAACCAAAAGCCTTTGTCATTTTTTAAATAGCCTTCTCTTTTTAATCGTTTTAAGCTTTTTAGGAGTGTATCTTCTCTTAATGTTCTTTTAGAAAGAATGGTCTCTATCGTTCGTTTATCAAAAAAGTTTCTTTCATCCTCTCCAAGTTGATACAGTGCTTTAAGTACGTTTTCATCGATGATGTGTCTTTTTATACGTTTTTGATTCATCATCCGGATAATAATGCCTCTTTTTGGGGCAAAGAAGAAGGAGAAGAAAGCGATGCTTGAAATTACAATTACAATCCATGGGCCAGTAGGCATGGAGGGAGCTATGTAGGAGATATATGCTCCAGAAATACCACTAAATGCTCCGAAGAGAGCCGCGAGTAGAATCATTATTTTAATTTTCTCAGTCCAAAACCGAGCAGCAGCAGCAGGAGTGATAAGCATTGCAGCCATTAAAACTACACCCACAGCTTGAATTCCAACTACAACAGCAAGTACGGTTAGTGTAGTTAATATCAACTCCATAGCCCTTATAGGCAGTCCCATTGATGATGCAAAATCTTTATCAAAGGAAATCAATGTAAATTCTTTGAAGAACAAATAGACGGCAACGAGTAAAAGAACGGCAACAAACCCAAAAATGACAAGATCTGTACCGACTAATGAGGCCGCTTTTCCAAACAAGAACTGATCTAAGCCACTCTGGGCAGCATTGCCAGATTTCTGAATGATAGTCAGTAAAAAGATGCCAATTCCGAAGAATACAGATAATATCAAGCCGATAGCGGTATCTTCTTTAATTTTTGAATTAGCAGAAATAAAATCAATGAGTGTTAAGGCGATCCAGCCAGTGGTAAATGCTCCAATGATTAATACCAATGGATTTTTCTCACCATACAAAATAAATGATAGGCAAACACCTGGTAATACGGCATGAGCCACAGCATCACCAACTAAGGCCTTCTTTTTTAAGAAGGTGAAGGATCCTACAATAGCTGAACTTGCTGTGATTAGAATAGAACCTAATACAACATACCTAACATTTGGGTCGGTAAAAGAGAAAAAGTCTAAGAAAGTCTCCATCAGTTTTTGACTTGAGCTTGCTCTCTACTAGGAAAACGCTCTTGTTTCAACAAGTTTCCTACCTCTGACAAAAGCGTCAGCTTACCTCCGTAAGTTTCTTGAAGTATTTCTGAGGTAAATGTAGTGTCGGTAGGTCCGGAAGCTACCAACCTCATATTGAGCATAATTACCCAATCAAAATATTCAGGAACGGATTGTAAATCATGATGTACCACAATGACCGTATTACCACGAACGGTCATATCTCTCAGTAATGTAATAATTGTTTTCTCCGTAGCCGCATCTACACCAGCAAATGGTTCATCCATAAAGTACAGATCAGCCTGCTGAGCCAAAGCTCTTGCTAAAAACACCCTCTGTTGTTGGCCTCCTGATAGTTGCGATATCTGTCTGTCTTTAAAGGCCACCATATCTACCTTTCTTAGGCAGTCTAATGCTACTTCTCGATCAGCTTTCCTAGGCCTTTTGAATAATCCCAATTTACCATATCTGCCCATCAAAACTACATCCATAACAGAGGCAGGGAAGTCCCAATCTACAGTTTCTCTTTGAGGAACATAGCTGATTTTCCCTCTAACGTCATTAAGATCTTGGTCAAATAACTTGATATAGCCGCTACTGTTGGGAGTCAGTCCCATAACGGATTTAATCAAAGTATACTTACCGGCCCCATTCGGTCCAATTACGCCAATTAGATGTCCTTTTGGCAGCGATAGGTCTATACCCCATAAGACAGGTTTTTTATCATATGAAACTGTGAGATCATGGATTTCAACAATTGGATTTTCTACTTGACTTATCATAGTATAACTATTTTAAAGCATTAACAATTGTTTTTACATTAGTTCGAACCATACCGATGTATGTACCATCCTCAGTGCCTTCAGTGCCCATGGCGTCAGAATATAAGTTACCTCCAATAGTAACATTATAGCCGCTTTGCTGGCAGCCTTCCACCACGGCATTGATGGCCTTATTAGAAACCGAGGTCTCAACAAAAACGGCCTTTATTTTATTCTTGATTATAAAGTCTACTAGATTAGAAACATCTCTCAACCCATACTCAGACAGTGTTGAGATGCCCTGCAACCCCATAACTTCAATGTCATAAGCCTCGCCAAAGTAGCCAAATGCATCATGCGCGGTAATAAGTACTCTTTGAGTTTTCGGTATTGAAGCTATTTCCTTTTTAACAAAAGCATGTAGTGAGTCTAATGATGAAAGGTATTTGTTAGCATTTTCCTGATAGTAGCTCGAATTTAATGTATCATATTGTTGCATAAAGTCACTGACTTCTATTACCGCCTCGCGCCATAGATTTACATCAAACCAAATATGGGGATCAAAATTATTATTGAATTCTGGCACCTTTCTTAAACGAGTAGGGGCAATGTTTTGAGCAACGGCTATAACTTGCTTCTGATAAGCTAACTTTTCAAAAACTTCACCCATCTTACCTTCAAGGTGAAGTCCGTTATAGAAAATTATATCTGATCCTGTTAGTTTTTGGAGATCACCTTGAGTTGCCTTATATAAATGAGGGTCTACTCCTGGACCCATCAATGCTTGTACTTCGGCCTTATCACCTACTACGTTTTTAACAGCATCCTCGATCATACCTGTAGTAGTTACAATCTTGATTACACCATTATTGGATGACTCCTTTTTAGAGTTGCAACCAGATAATATTGCTATGATTAAAAAAGCGAAAGTTATTATTCTGATATCCATATATTTTCCGAAACTTCTTTTGAAATAAAAACTGTTTTCTTCGAGTCTATTTGAATTTCTAGTGATCCGTCAAATTCAACCTTATCTAATATTTTCACTTTTGCGCCAAGATAAATTCCAATTTTATCAAGGTATTTGAGAAAAGCAGTACTTGTATCTTTCACAGAAACAATGATTCCTGTAGTATCAGGTTTTACATGATTTAATGCTATCTGTGGCTTCGATTTAAACTCACCATTTTCATCAGGGATTGGGTCACCGTGAGGATCAAATTTTGGGTAAGCAAGAAACTCATCAAGTCGCTTAATTAAGAGTGCGGAATTGATGTGTTCAAGTTGCTCTGCAACTTCATGCACTTCATCCCAATTGAACTTCAATTTATCAACTAAAAACGTCTCCCAAAGTCGATGTTTTCTTATGACTTGAAGAGCAGCTTTTTTACCGGTTTCAGATACATGAACTCCTCTATATTTTTGATAGGAGAGAACCCCTTTATTAGAGAGTTTTTTAATCATATCTGTTACCGAGGCTGCCTTTGTATTGAGGCTGTCAGCAATGGCATTAGTGGTAACAGCACCATCAACTTCTTCTGATAGGTGGTAGATGGTCTTTAAGTAGTTTTCTTCTGAGAAAGTTAACATATACCACAAATGTACATAATTTAGATTTATCTAAAAATAATTTTAATACTTATTTAAAAATACTCGAATTGGTGCCAAAATATTCTATTTAAGAAGTTTTTTAAATTAATTTTAGAATATTTAGGCTAGTCTAAAACGACTATATTGAAATAAAAGGCTTAAATAATATCTTAGAGTTAAGAAAATGCAGGTATTTATGGAGTAAAATATGTTAAAGTAAAAGGATGATTAATCTATTATAAGTACCTGATATTAAATAGTTTATAACTAAAATATGGAGAGCAATTTTAACCCTTCAGACGACCATAAAACTTCGTTTTTAGGCTTTATTTTGTAAAAAGATTTACTGCTCATTTCTTCCAGGATTTTAGCTGGACTATAATCTGTGAAGTCGATGTTAATGGAGGCAGGATATAGGTCGGATAGCTGAGTGTATATTTTCTTGTTCTCTAAAATGATAGGTAATTCATAACCTAAATACTCATATAATTTGGTAGGAATAGAGAAGTTATTCGCTTTGTTAAATGGGTAGTAAATCAGACCAAAATCGGCCTCTTGAATATGAGCAACTATTGTGTTATGATCCACTAATTCTGAGCCTCCGATTAACTCAATGAAGTCACAATTATTAATAGATTCAAGCACCTTAGTATGTATGTTTTTTTGAGCGCAATAACCAACAATTTTAAGCCGAACTGTAGGTTTAATTTTATGCAATAATTTGGCTAGTTTTATGCATTCAAAAATACCGGTTGTGGAGGCGATTGTACCAGTAAATAGTAATTGTATTATTTTGTGATTTCTAACTTTTAGATGAGTGCTTTCTGCTTCCGATTTTATCAGTTTGTTTTCAATGACAACACTTTTATTTTTCGTGAACGCTAGTTCTTTTTCATAACATCTTTCTGCCAACAGATACTTGTAAATAAATGGTTGGGTTATATACTCCTTTAGTCGAACCCATATTGCTAGTGGATACCTGAATACTATCGGAAAGGCATTAGTATAAAGTATATTCCTAAAGTAATTTTCTTGAACATCATATATTACTTTGGTTGACCTTAATGATGAATATAAAACTGTAGGAATAAGAAGTTCATGTGTAGAACAAATGATCCATTGTGGCCTCAGTTTATAAAGTTTGAAGAAGTATTCTATTCCACAAAAAAACCTTCTAAGGCTTAGTCGTGAGAAGTTGAATATTGGATGAAATTTAATATTTAATTCTACAGGCAGATTTTTTCTGTAAAAACCTATGATATT
>CAYGNU010000133.1:0-9422 GCA_964351175.1 uncultured Roseivirgaceae bacterium
ATCAAGAATCTAATAAAAACTTATATTTTACAACTAGTGATGGTATTAAAAAAATATCAGCAAGAAATGGAGCAGACCTTGCCAACGTTTCTATAACGGATGCTGGAGGAATTAAAGCTGTAGATTTATCTGCGATAATCGTGCCTACTACTGGAGGATTTTTACAATCCCAAAGTAAGGCCGCTTATAGAATAGTTTGGGGGACAAGAGATAGAAACAATAATCTAATCTTAGGTTCTCCTAGTGCTAGATACGTATTAACCAATACAAGCGAAGATACTAATTTACAGGAAAGAAGTACCGTTACTTTTACAGGAGCACCAACGGCTTCTAATTATTTTTTATTGTCTACCACTGACGTAACATATACAGTATGGTATCAAGTCTCTGGTTCCGATACAGCTCCTCAAGAGTCTGATACGGTAGGAACTATATTTCAAGAGATTGATTTTCAGGGAACATCTAATAACGATCAGAGAGCCAATGCTTTAGCTAATGGATTATCTAGTATCCCTGAGTTTAGTGTAGTTGTGACAGGTTCTACGGTAGATATAACCGCAGTAACTGCAGGGAATACTGCAAACATTGTCGAGGGTACTGCAGGAGCTGACGCTAACGTTACTGTGGCAACTCTAGTAGAGGGTGAAATAACTGCAGGACAAACAGCTAATTCTAATGTAACGTTTAGTATACCTAGTGGAATAACTACTGATTATTTTTATCAAATATATAGAACATCTTCTGTTACTGTTTCTGAAGGATTAAGTCTTAATGACATAGATCCTGGTGACGAAATGAATCAAGTGTTTGAAGAAGCTATAACTGAAGCAGACTTAATTGCAGGAACTATTACTGTATTAGATGAAGTTACAGAATCTTTCAGAGCTAACGGCAACATTCTATATACTAATCCCATTAGCGGTCAAGGTATATTGCAAGCTAATGAAAGGCCGCCAATTGCCAAGGATATTGAATTATTTAAAAATTCTACATTCTATGCTAACACAAAAACTTCACATAGTTTACAAATAAATCTATTATCAGTATTAAACTTTACTTCAGGGTTTTCAGAATTTATTATAGGAAGTTCTTCAGGAATAAAAACATATACATTTGTTGGACAGACCGAAATACAGGATATAACAGTTGATACTCGAACTAATACTACAGCAAGTTCTTGGATAAACTTATATTCAGCCAACGACGAAAGACAATATTATCTTTGGTTTGATACAACAGGAAGTGATACACCTCCTTCACATACATCAATTGATAACGCTCTAGCGATTAGAGTAGATTTAAGTCAATATGCAGATACTACTGCAGGAACTAACGAAGCTATACGAGATGCACTTGCTTTAAATATAGACATAGAAGCTACTGATAATAGCGGAGATGTAAGACTTACTTGGTTAAATAACGGGGATGTTACAGATCCTACTTTTGGAAATACTGCACCTGGAGGCGCTTGGGCATTAGCGAGCGTTCAACAAGGTGACGGTGAAGATGCTGCAAGTCAAGAGGTTTTATTATCTGGACTAATCTCGGTATCCCAGGCTATTGATGAAACTGCTAGGTCTTTAATAAAAGTAATTAATCAAGATTCAAGTTCTACTGTAAATGCATTTTATTTATCTAATGCAGACAGTCTTCCTGGTATAATAAGATTTGAGTCTAAAACATTAACCGACTTACCGTTCTTTTTAGCAGTTAACGATTCAAATATCCAAGAAAAGTTTAGTCCAACATTACCTTTAATTGATACAGTTACAGGTATAACGTTTTCGGCAGGTTCTAATAGTCCAGCTAATTTTAACGCTGCAGGACACGGACTAATTACTGGAGATGAAGTTTATATTTATTCTCCTGACACAACTCCTGCTATATATGGAAAATACACAATTACTGAAGTAGATATTGATAACTTCACAATTCCGGTTAACATCACTATTGAAGATAACCCATCATCTAATGCATTATTCTTTTATTCAGATGTCGAATCTGACAACTTAACTAAACCTAATAGATTATACTATTCTAAAATAGCTCAACCTGAAGCTGTTCCATTTGTTAACTATTTAGATATTGGACCAGAAGATGAAGAGATTGAAAGAATATTAGCATTAAGAGATAATCTTTTTGTGTTAAAAACTGATGGTATATATATAGTAACAGGGACATCTGCACCTAATTTTAGTTCTAGATTACTAGACGGTTCTACTAATATTATTGCCCCAGATAGTGCAGTAGTTTTAAATAATTTAATTTACTGTTTAACTACTCAAGGCGTTGCCACTGTTTCAGAATCAGGCGTTAGTATTATCTCAAGATCTATAGAAAATAGAATTATTGGATTTGCTAATTCCAACTTTGATTTTAGATTAAAGACTTTTGGTGTGGCCTATGAAAATGATAGAGCTTATATATTATTTTGCCCACAAAACAAAACTGACACAGTTGCTACTCAAGCTTTTAGATATAACATATATGAAAGAACTTGGAGTAGATGGACCGTTCCTGCAACATGTGGTTTAGTTAAACGTGTTGAAGATAAACTATATTTAGGAGATGGGGAAAGAAACTATCTACTACAAGAACGCAAAAATCTTGACCGAACAGATTATGCTGACAGAAACTACACTATACAAATACCAACCAGTAATATTGAAGGGACGTTAATTCCTGTATCTAGTGCTATTGATATTAATATAGGAGATGTCATCGTTCAAGATCAGTATGTAACTATTTCAGTATATAATAGATTGCTTAGAAAATTAGATATAGATAATGGATTAACTGATTCAGATTATGAATCTACGTTGAAAGTCGTTGCAGGTGTTGATATGACAAATGCAGTACAAAGTTTAAATGATAAACTACTTGCAGACGATTCCAGTGGAACTGTTACAGCTAAAGTCATTTCTTCTGATCCACAAACTTTACAAGATCAATATAATGAATTGATTGATGAATTAAATGATCCTGCATGTGATACATTTCTTAAAGACTATAAAAATTTTACTGATATATTCGTTTATGAAGGAATTATCCTTAGCAAAAACGATTTAAGTAACACAGTGACTACAAATTATTCTCTCCCATTCTTATTGGGGGATGTTGAAATATATAAAGGTATTAAAACTGTAATTCAATGGTCGCCTCAACATTTTGGAGATCCTTCAGCACTTAAGCAAATGCGAGAAGGTACTGTTATATTTGACCAGAATAACTTCTTTAGTGCAATCCTATCGTATAGCTCAGATTTATCTCAAGCTTTTGTAGATACTCCTTTTATATCAAAAGGTATTGGAGTTTGGGGATCAGGACTTTGGGGAGAAATTAAAAAGTATTGGGGAGGTAATGGAAATGATGCACCATTTAGAACTATAATCCCTAAAGAAAAACAAAGAGGAAGATACATAAACGTGAGATTTGAACATATAAATGCTAGAGAAGCATATAGAATTTTAGGAATATCAGTAGAAGTTAGAAGTCTGAGTACAAGGGCGTATAGATAATGGGAAGATTAGCAAACGTTAGGCGTATAAATACTCAAGATTTTAAAAGTGAAGACCAGGAAACTGTAGCTAAATTAGCTGAAATTCTAAACTTTTTTATGGAAGATGCAGTTAATGCACTTAACGGTCAAATAAATTACGATAATCTAGCAAAGAATCTCATTAGTATCACATTGTCTGTAGACGAAAACGGCGTTCCTAGAGAAACGACTAGTATTGAAACAGGGATAACTAATCCTACATATTTAGAGGTTAAGAGGGTTAGAAACTTAACTAACTCAGTAGTTTACCCTACCGGAACTCCTCTAATAAGCTATACTGAAACTGGAACCACTAGGGTTACTATAAATAACATAACAAATTTACTTCCAAATACCACATATAACTTAGTTATTGAGGTAGCTTAACAACTATAGTTAGGGGAATTTAATGGCGTATTTAAGCAATGAAGAAGAAGAGAATACTGGAGTAGGCATGAATGTGCTTAATCCTGCTCAAGAGGCTCAAAATGGAGCTTCAGGGCCCATTACACCCCAATCCCCTGCAGGAACCCCTCCTGTCGAATCACAAGGCTCTACGAGCCAATCTCAGGCCCCTGGAGCTGTACAAGCTGGTGCTTCCTCCCCGAACACACCAGCTTCAGCTCCTTCTTCCAGAAAAACCCAACCAAAGGCTAGTTCTGGAACATTTACTAACATTAGGAAATATGTTGAAGCTAACAAACCTGCAGCTCAAAAGATGACTCAACAGGTCACTAAACAGTTTGGAGGTCAAGCTCAGAATCTACAAAAAGACGCTCAAAGACGAGCAGAAATGTTTGGTTCTCAAGTTCAACAAAGACAGAATTTATTACAAGATGAGAGACAGGCTGCACAAGACGTAACTTCTCAAGTATTAGGTCAACAGGGAGCTGAGTCTCCGTTTACTGAAGATCAGTATGGAAGAGTTAGGGATGTGATTACTGGAAATAAACAATTTGAAGATGTGCAGGACTTAAACCTTGCAAATGAGCAAAATAAAGCTGCTACATTACAAAGACAAGCAGACTCCGCTAGTACTGAAGCAGGTAGAGCTAGTTTATTAAAACAGACGTTTGGTTCAGGAGCTAGAGATTATACTAGAGGTCAACAGGGATTAGATGCATTAGTTTTACAAGGTGACGAAGCTGCTAGAAAAGGGTTGATTGAAGGTATTGGCCAACAAGCGCAAACTACTACTCAAAACGTTAATGACTTAAGAAAACAGGCACTACAAAATGTGGCTCAATATAGACAAGATAGATCTGGCATTGGACAATCCTTAGCTGACATTATTCAATCCCAGGGAGCCGACGTTCTTTCTGGACAAATAGATGATAAGGTTGCTGCAGAAATGTCAAGAAGACAAGAACTTGCTGATCAATTAGGCGTTGCTTCAGGCGACTTAGACCAGTTTATAAAAGATACCGGAGCTAATTTAAATCCTGCAGATGTTACCGGAGAGTTTCAAACTAGATTTATAAGAGATGGATATAGAGAAGGTTTAATGAGATCTCAATTAGCTGAAGGTCAAGTAGATCCTCTAGTATTAGATGCTTTAAATAGAAATCTATCTGAGACTGGAGCAAACGCCTGGCTAAATACTGAAAGACAAAGATTTGATAGTCAAATTGGTGGAGTTAAAGCTCAAGCTCAAGCTAATGCTCAAAGATTCGCTCAAGACCTACAACAAGAAAGAGATCAAACTGCCATGGACGAAGCTTTAGGTAGATTATATGGAAAGGCTGAAGAAGGTCGTGGTCTAGAAGATTTAAATAGACTAAGATCTGGGGAAGATTTAAGTAGAGCGACTACAGTTCAAGATGAAGACGTTGCAAGGTATACTGCATTACAAGACTTATTGCAAGGTAGAAATATTGGAGAAAGAGAGTTTACTTCCGGTGCAACACAAACTGGTGCAGCACAAAAAGAAACTGAATCTCTACAAGGATTTTATCAAAATTTACAAGATAGACTAGCAAAGGCTAGAGGACAATAATGAAATTGATGGAAGATTATTTTAAAGAAGTTGAAGATTCTAGAAGGATAGTATATGACGATTCTTGTTTTGTTATTTATGCCATTCTCGGAGAAGAACTTCAGATAGTTGATGCATATATTACCCCTGAGAAAAGAGGGAATGGATTGTTTAAAGAACTTATTACAAAAATAGAAGATATTGGTCGAGAAGAAGGGTGTAAGTATTTAACTAACACAACTAATACCAAAAACGTTAGATGTTTAATGTATCAAACTAAAAATGAATATAAAGTTAAAGGATTAATCCAAAATTCTTTAGTATTTTTTAAGGAGTTATAATGGGTAAAATAGCAGAAGTTGCTACACTAGGATTAGTGAAAGAAGAGGATTTGCTCGGTAATCCTAATGCTGGCGCAGGAGCTGCCGCAGCGTCTGCTGCACAAATAGCTCAAGCTGTTAAAGATATTGAAGCTTTAGAAATTCCTGATATTGAAAAACAAGAATTACAAATGCAACTAATGTCTGAAGCAGGGTTTATGGATGCTGAAGAACTAGGTCCATCTGGCTATGAAGAAATTTCAACAGATCCTAGATTGCGTGACGCTCAGATGCAAGCACTTGAGCAATTAAGAGAACGTGGTGAAGTAGGTCTTACTGAAGAAGAAAAAGCTCAACGAGAACAGCTTAAAAGAGGTATTGCTGCCGATGCAAATGCTCAACAGCAATCTATATTGCAACAAATGGAAGAACGTGGCGCATTAGATAGTGGAGCACAGCTTGCTGCGCAATTAGCATCCCAACAAGGATCATACGATAGAGCGTCACAAGAAGCTTTAAATATGTCTGCAGCAAATGAAGCTGCTAGAAGAGATGCGCTAGAAAGAGCTGCATCTTCTGCAGGACAGATTAGAAGTCAAGATTATGGAGAACAAGCTCAAGCTGCTCAGGCTAAAGACATGATTAAACAATTTAATGCACAAAATAGACAAAATGTTGCAGGTCAAAATTTAGGAATTAAACAGCAAGATGTTGGATTAAAGAATCAAGAGCAGATGTATAACAAAGGGTTAATTCAACAAGACTTTAATAATAAAATGGCTAAACAAAATATGGTAACAAACGCTCGTACTGGACAAGCTAACAATTTTATGCAACAGTCCCAAGCTCAGGCTCAGGCTTCTCAAGCTAAGGCTGCTGGGAATATGGCATTATTAAGCGCTGGAGCGCAAGCTGCAACAATGGCATCTGATAAGAACGTTAAAGAAAACGTATCTCCTATCCAAAATATGCTTGACAAATTGACTCCTTATGAGTATGATTATAAAGAAGATAGCGGTTATGACGATGGAGAAAAACATATAGGTGTTATGGCTCAAGACTTAGAGAAATCTGATCTAGGCTCAGAGTTTGTTGATAAAGACACTGAAGGTACTAAAACAGTTGACTACGGACAAATGGCATCAACCCTTTTAGCATCTAACGTAGATCTGCATAAGAGAATTAAAGCATTAGAAAAAAAGCTTAGAGGGGAATAGATATGAATAGAATGGATTATTTTAAACAACCTGAAACTATGGGTGAAAGGGATAAAGAAAAAGAAGACTTTCTTAAAGGAGCTATTTCTAGAGGTGCAGATAGAGCTGCAGCATCTTCTCAATTTGACATGGCTAAAGGTATTCCCACCGCACCACCTGCTGAAGCTGCACCAGATTTAAGTAAAATGATTAACTTTGATAAAATGAAAAACGACGCTTCTATGTTAAAGCAAGGTGAAGCTCCACAGAATGCTGCAATATTAGGTAAGGGTAATGATAAAATTTCCAGTGACATACAAACTTCAACAGATGCTAAACAACTAATTGAAGGAAATGATTCCCCAGCACCTGCAAGTAAAGGGAGTTTTAAAATGGATGCCCCAGATATCCCAGAAAGAGATTATTATAGACCGTTAGAGCAATCTGCAGCTCCCCAATTAACAGATTCTATGGCAGCTAGAAGAGAAGCTTTACAAAAACTAATTAAAGGATAAAAAATGGCAATAGAGGATTTACTAAAAAGATTACAAAGCCCTGAAGCTTTCCAAGAAGTTATCGGAGAACAAGCTATTCCATATGCTCCAGGTGTTACTGAAGAACAGATTATGCAAGAAGAAGCTCTCGCTAAAGCTTCTGGAGAATTTGCTCAACAACAACAAAAACAAGATGTTGCAGATGCTATAGCTAATGATATAGTTGCTGCACCAAACATTCCTGTAGAAGAACAACAAAAACGTGAAAGTACCCAGGCTGGAATACAAAATCCAGCTATTCAGCAAGCATATGATGCTATACCTGAAACATATGAACCTAAACCTGAACAAACTGAAGTTCCTCCTGTTAAATCTAAAGAAGAAGAATTACTTAGTCAAATTAAAGCAATGAGGGGACAAAGTGATGAAGATCTGCAATCTGCCAAAAATAAAGATGCATTAATGGCTTTATTGGGCGGTTTAAATAAAGGTGCAGGATTAATAGCTCAAGGTAGGGCAATGAAATCATCTCAGACTCCTAATTTAAAAATGATTGGAGGAGATTTTAAACCATCCAAAGATTTCACTTCAGAGCAAATGAAAGTTAGACAACAAGAAATGGATAACTTATTGAAGCAATATGGAGAAATGAAAAAAGGTCAACTTACTCCGAAAGACCGAGCGTATCTTGAAGAACAAGTAAATGCTAGAAAATCTAGAGAAGCAATTGCAAAAGATAAGTTGGTAAAAAAACCTAAAGAAACTTTTGAAGAAAAAGAAAGAATCAAGGCTGATATTAAACAAAAATTAGTAGATGAAAAAGAAAGAAAAAAAGAATTAAAAACTACAAAAGAGTCTATTAAAAATGTGGATGAACAGCTTGAGAAAATTAAAAGAGCTAAAATGTTAATGGCTGACATTGTAAAAAAGGGAAATGTTGTGGATACCGGTCCTTTAGATCAATATGCAACTGGTATGACAAAAGAAGGTCAAAAATTGAGACAGTCTTTTAATGACTTATCATTAGATAAAATGACTAAAATGTTTCAAGGTATGTCAAAAGCTATCGACTCTGACGCTGAAAGAAAAATGTTTGAGCAATCTCAGGCATCTTTAAGTAACTATCCTGATGTAAATATGGAAGTGTTAAACAATATGGAAAAGGCATTAAGGTCTAGTAAAGAAAAAAATATACAGTATATGCAAAACGATTTGATGGGTGAAAAAAGTGAAGTTCAAACTGAAGCACCATATGGAGATACTGTAGAAAAAGAAGGTAAATCCTATAAATGGAACCCTTCTGCAAAAAAGTATCAATTAGTAAAATAAGGAATATAAATGGCTGAAAATAAATTTGATGACAGTCTATTTGAAGATGTTGAATATCAAGAACCTAAAGAGATGGATGACAGTCTATTTGAAGACGTAGAGTATCAAGACGAGCCAGATTATCAACTACCTGATAGCAAAGATTCTATGGGTGTCGGGGAAGCTGCAGTTACAGGCTTCGGTCAAGGTGCGTCGTTTGGTACTACTCCAATTGTATCAGGTGTAGTTGGGGCAGGAATGGAAGCTGTAGAAGATTTAGGTGACGCTTTAGGGATCACTACTGATGCAAAACTTCGTTAACAAGGCTTTGATATAAAAGATGACAAACCTGGAATAGAAGGAATATTAAAAGCTTTTCAAGAATCTAGAGATTTACAAAAAGCTCAAGAAGTTAAAGCTATTGAAGACCAACCGGTTGCGACAATGGCTGCTAATGTTGCAGGAGGTATAACGTCAGGCGGAGCTGCTACTGGAGCAAAAGGACTTGCTGGACAAATTTTACCAAAAGCTGAAAGTTTAAAAGGTTTATCTAATGCCTCTAAACTAGGTATAATGGCTAGAGAAGGAGCT
>CAYGNU010000134.1:0-9420 GCA_964351175.1 uncultured Roseivirgaceae bacterium
TAAATGCTTAACCGCAGAACATTACGAATCAAAGCAATGCAAACCATGTTTGCATATCGTCAAAGTAAAGATGCCAACCAAGCTTTGGCATTACAGCAAATTGCTGAAATTTTTTCTCCCGATCTTAATTCGATGGAAGTACAAGACAAAGATCAACTTAAGATTGACCGAAAACTCTGTACTGACCTCTTCAAAGTAAACTTTAAGAATAAAGGGTATCATGCTTCAGCTGAAAAAGTTGAAGAAGTGGCTTCAAAAATGATTCAGGAATACCACCAAAAAAATGGTAAGGACTTGATCCATTTTAAGAAAACCATGATTATTGAGGCTGAAAAAATTGTTGACCGGTATTT
This sequence comes from uncultured Roseivirgaceae bacterium, assembly GCA_964351175.1. Taxonomy (GTDB): domain Bacteria; phylum Bacteroidota; class Bacteroidia; order Cytophagales; family Cyclobacteriaceae; genus Fulvivirga. The sequence goes on from CAYGNU010000134.1 coordinate 354, forward strand.
ACTGCTTTTGCTGTTGTTAGTTGAGTTTTCAGAATTTGCTGAAAAAGACTCAAAACAAGATCACAGCAAGTTTGTTAAAAATTTGTTAATCCAAGCGATAAAGTTTAACAAGTCGCTTGAAACCGCTAGCTTGAGACGAAATTTAAATTGGACAAATGAGTCCGATACTGTTCGTCAGTGGTTCAAAGACATAATAAAGGCTGATGATGAGTATATAAAGTATTTGAAATCACAAGACCAAAGCTTTGCAAGTGATAAGGCCATTGTTGATCACATCGTAAAGAACTTAATATTCAAAAACGATGTAATTGATAAGTATCTGGAAGATGCCGATTTAAATTGGGATGAAGACAGAGCCATTATCAAAAGCCTTGTGACCAAAACTTTAAAGTCTATTCCTGATGAAAGTGGCGAATTTGAACTTCAAGAGCTTTCATATAATTGGGAAGATGACAAAACGTTCTTTCAGGAGCTGTTTGAAGAGACCATAAAGGTTGAAGAAAAATACGAATCGTTAATTGCGAAAAAAGCAGTGAACTGGGACGTAGATAGGATTGCTATCACTGACAAGATTATACTTGAAATGGCGATTTCGGAAATGATCAATTTTCCGAGTATCCCTGTAAAAGTGACAATAAATGAATATATTGAGGTCGCAAAACGTTATAGTACTCCAAAGAGTAAAGTATTCATTAATGGCATCTTAGATGTCATTGCAGATGAACTTGAAGCTTCTGGAGTTATTAAGAAAAGTGGACGCGGATTAATTGACAATAAATAGAAATACAATGAGCAGAAAATCAGGAAATACTTTTATGGCTTTTCTTCTTGGAGCAGCAACCGGAGCTATAGTAGGAATACTCTATGCTCCAGACAAAGGCTCTAATACTCGTGACAAATTAACTTTCAGGTTAGACAAGTATAAAACTATGCTTGAAGACTTGGTAGATGATTTGGTAAATCAGAAAGATGGCCCACTCAGCGAGGCAAAATCTAATGGTGAGCGCGTTGTGAATGATGCTAAAGAAAAAGCTGAAAGATTGTTAGAAGATGTGGATGAGTTGATCAACCATATCAAAGGCGGAGAAAAGAATTAATCTTTAAAAAGTAAAATTAAATAAACTAAACATGAACAAATTAATGAAATCTGCACTAGCTATAGGTTTAATGGCTTTTGTACTAGGTGCATGCGGAAGCGATAAAGACGCTGAAAAAAGAATCGCAGAATTGGAGAACAAAATTAATCAACTGCAGACCACCCAACCTGGTGCTACTGCCGCTACTCCAACGCCAGAAACTAAGCCTGAAGGTCCACTTCCATCTTTTCAGTTTGCTGAGATAGATCACGACTTCGGAACTATCAATGAAGGTGATGTTGTAGAGCACACTTTTACATTCACTAACACAGGAGATGCTCCTTTGATCATCCAAAGTGCTAAAGGTTCTTGCGGATGTACTGTACCAACATGGCCTAAAGAGCCAATTCCAGTTGGTGGAACAGGTGAGATTACTGCTCAGTTCAACAGTAAGGGTAAGCCAAATATCCAAAACAAAACGGTAACTATTACAGCTAACACTTGGCCTAAGCAGTCTACGCTTAGAATCAAAGCTATGGTAACTCCTGCAGCTCAAGAAGCTCCTGCAGAAGGACCAGTGAAATAAATACATTAGAATAAATTCTATATTTGTGCATCCCAACTCTCTCAAGGAGTTGGGATGTGTTGTTTTTATTAACTTATTTTACTCAAACAAAAAATTAAAAAATGATCAAGCCTTTATTATTACAAGCTGCAGATGGTGGCGGACTTTCTTCTCTTATACTTTTTGGTGGCGTTGCTCTGGTATTCTATTTTTTCATGATCAGACCACAGCAGAAAAAACAAAAAGAGCAAAAGAAGTTCATTGAAGAAATTAAAAGAGGTGATAACGTTGTTACTATTGGCGGTTTGCATGGCAAAATATTGTCAACTGACGAGACTACAGTAACGCTGGAAGTGGATAAAGGTGTTAAATTGAAATTTAACAGATCAGCAATATCACAAGAGTCATCTAAAACCGTTTTAGAAGAAACAAAATAATTGAGCAAGCTCGGCACCATAGTGAAATCAATAAGCCCTGAAAGGATCAGAAACATCAGGGTGATTACACTATGTATTGTCGCTGCAGCTACCTTCTGGTTTCTTAATGCCCTCAATGATAACTATTCAACAACATTAAAATACCCTTTGGTATTTAGCTACGACCCAGAAAAGTACATTCCACTTGAGAAGCCACCAGAATATGTTCAGATAAACGTTAGTGGCATCGGTTGGAATCTCTTTAGAAATAGCCTTGGTATAAAGGTGACCCCTTTGATTTTTAATCTTCAGAATGCCTCTGAAATAAAAAAGATTCCAGGGAATTCGATATTGGGTACTTTGTCGGATCAACTGGATGAGTTTGAAGTCAATTTCATACTCACAGATACTTTATATGTCAATATTGATAGCCGAGCGACACGAAATTTCAAACTGGCTGTAGATAGTTCAACCATCAGACTTAATGAAAAATATTGGTTAAGTTCATCTCTTAGGTTTAGCCCTGATTCTGTAACACTGAAAGGACCCCAATCTATCCTCAGTAAAATGGAAGATGTCTTGGTGATTAATATCCCTCAGTCAGATATTGATGAAAATTATAATGAAGACATCCCAATTGAGTTTGAAAATTCCAGATTGATCAGTCGAGATCCTCCAACAATGAATGTGGTTTTTGGTGTTGAAGAGTATACTACTTCCGAAATTAAAGTCCCCGTAACATTGGAAAATTTTCCTCAAAACAGAAAAGCTTTTTTGATTGACACTTTACGAACCTTGACTTACAATGTAGGAATTAACAAAACCAATGATTTGGCTCCATCTCTATTTGAAGTTGTGGCTAATTATAACAAGATTAACCCGGAAGATTCAACCATTTCTCTTGAAATCACAAAACACCCAGAATTCATCCAAGATGTTCGCCTTGACTCTGTTAATGTAAGGGTTAAATTCAATGAATAACATTTTACAAGTAGGAATGACCGGAGGAATTGGCTCTGGCAAAAGTTTGGTATGCAAAATATTCAATGCTATTGGTATCCCCATTTATGATGCTGACTCAAGAGCAAAATGGTTGACGCACAATAACGATAAAATTCGCGCTGCTATTATTGAATACTTTGGTAAGGATGCCTATTCTATTAATGGACTTAACCGTGAATACATAGCTGATAGAGTATTTAATAACAAGAATGAACTGGAGGTTTTGAATAGTATTATTCATCCTGAAGTAGGCAATGATTATCAATTATGGGTTAAAAACCAGCATACCAAGTATGTGATAAAAGAAGCGGCTTTGATGTTTGAATCTGGTTCATACAAAGTATTAGATAAAGTCATCAATGTAACTGCTCCGATTCCATTAAGAATTCAAAGAGTCCTTAAAAGAGATAATTTTAGAACCGAAAAGGAAATACAAGCTATTATTGAAAAGCAATTGTCAGATGAAGAAAGAATAAAAAGGTCTGATTATGTTATCAATAATGATGAACATGAAATGCTTATCCCTCAAGTGCTGAAACTGCACGAAGAATTTATGATGTGGAAAAAGTAGACTGCTCCTAGAATTCTTTCATACAGAAAAATTCATTCTGCCTTTCTCTTTGATCCCCTTTTAATCTAGTCTTTTTTATGCGGTTTTTATCCAAGATATTAACCATTGTCTTTGATGAAAAAATGGAACAAAAAGAGGCACAATTACCTAAAATTTCAGTCTAAACCATTTCCAAAATATTTAAGGTTTTTATAAAAAAGCAAAAATCCTCACATTTTTCTACCTCTCTATTTAGTCAAAACAATCGTTTACGGTAATTAAATACACTGTTTTGATTGCAAAAACCTTACAATTTGAGTATTATCTCAACTTCTTTAGGGTAAAGTCACACTTCACTTAACGATTTTTCATGCGCTTTTCTGATCATATTATGATCGAAAAAGTGAGTGGATGACCCACCCTAAATCGAGAATAAGGATTGAAAAATGGAAGAGAGAAATTTGAAAAATCAGGGTCTTTATCGTTCGGATTTCGAACATGATTCTTGTGGTATTGGATGCATTGCCCAGATTGATGGTGTAGTTAAACATGAGCTAGTTCAAAAGTCATTATTGATGCTTAGTAGAATGGAACATCGAGGTGGTACAGGTGCCGACCCAGAAACTGGTGATGGTGCAGGTATTTTAACCCAAATTCCTCATGACTTTTTAAATCAAGAATGTAAAAAACTGGATATTGACTTGCCAGAAGCTGGGTCTTATGGTGTCGGAATGATCTTTTGGCCTACCACTAAGTCTGTGCGTGATGAATGCCGCGTTGTCTTTGAAAAACACGCTGCCGAAATAGACCTAATTGTTTTAGGCTACCGACCTGTGCCCGTTGACAAAAATGTGCCTGGCGCTGGTGCAAAAAAAGGTGAGCCCGTTATAGAGCAAGTCTTTATGACTCATAAAGACAGTCTTTCTGATATTGAATTAGAGCGTAGACTTTTTGTTTTCAGAAATTATACAACACACCATATTGGTTGGAATGTATCTGGAAATAATGGAGACTTTTATATGCCCAGCCTTTCTTGCAAAGTGATTATTTATAAAGGGCAATTAAGAACTAATCAACTAGGGCCATACTACCACGATCTGAATAATCCAGAATATAAAACTGCCATTGCGGTAGTACACTCTCGTTTTTCTACCAATACATTCCCAAGTTGGAAACTAGCGCAACCTTTTAGGTACATCGCACATAATGGCGAGATTAATACTATCAAGGGTAATGTGACAAAAATGCAGTCCAAAGAAGCTAACATGAAGTCAGATGTATTTACTGATGAAGAGTTAAAAATGATGCTTCCCGTCACTGATCCAGCGCATTCTGACTCAGCCAATTTGGATTCTCTCGTAGAAATGTTGGTGCTGAGTGGACGCTCATTACCTCACGTTATGATGATGCTTGTTCCAGAAGCTTGGGAAGATAACCAATTGATGGAAACCCAACGGAAAGCCTTTTATAAATTTCACGCTTCCTTAATGGAGCCCTGGGATGGACCTGCGGCATTGATATTTACCGATGGAAAAATGGTAGGAGCCACTCTGGATAGAAATGGGCTACGACCAGCAAGATATACCATCACCAAACAGAATCAGTTAATTATAGCATCAGAAGCTGGTGCACTTCCTCTAGATGAAAAAGATATTATCAGCAAAGGCCGTTTGCAACCTGGTAAAATGTTAATAGCTGATATTCAAAACAAAAAAGTGGTTTATGATGAAGAGATCAAACATGAGATCTGCCATAAACAACCTTATGTAGAATGGATCAAAGATGAAAGAATTAAGCTCCGCCTAGCCCCTGAAGTAGCAGAACCAACTATTGGATTTGATTCAACTACTTTAAAAAACAGACAACAGGCATTTGGATACACCTCTGAGGAAGTGAAAGTAATACTCGGACCAATGGCTGAAACTGCTAAAGAGCCAATAGGTTCTATGGGAGCTGATACTCCATTGGCAGTGTTATCAGAGTTTAGTCAGCACATTTCCAACTATTTTAAACAGCTCTTTGCCCAAGTCAGTAATCCACCGATTGATCCTATTAGAGAGCGATTAGTAATGTCTCTATTTACGAGACTTGGGGTAAGTCTGAATATTCTGGATGAAACACCAGCACACACAAGACAGATACATCTATCCCAGCCTGTATTACTTAACTCAGACATTGAAAAGCTAAAATCAATGGCCAATCGTGGCTTTGATTATGCAGTTATTGATATTCTTTTTGATGCGAATGGCAAGGTTGGCAATCTAGAACGTGCCGTTGATAATGTTTGTCAAAAAGCTAAAGCTGCCATTGGGAAAGGAAAAAAGATTTTGATCCTTTCAGATAAAAATGTCAGTAAAGACAAGGCTCCAATTCCATCACTTATGGCAATAGGTGCCGTTCACCATTACTTGGTGAAAGAAAAGATCAGAACTAAAGCTGGATTGATTGTTGAAGCTGGGGATGTCCGCGAAACGCATCACTTTGCTACGGTAATTGGCTATGGTGCGAGTGGGATTAATCCCTATTTGGCCTTGGAGACAATTGCTGATTTAAATGAAAAAGGTCTGATAAAAGAAGGTTTAACGACTGAAGAGGCACTGCACAATTATCAGAAAGCTATTGGTTATGGTTTGCTGAAAGTGTTGTCCAAAATGGGTATCAGTACCTTGCAGTCCTACCAGTCAGCTCAGATTTTCGAAATATTAGGTCTCAGTAGCAAAGTAGTAGATAAGTGCTTTAACGGAACAACTTCCAGGATAGAAGGTCTTGGCTTTGACGAATTGGCTAAGGAAGTTCTTGTAAGACATGACTTATGTTATAACAAAAACTTTAACAGGTTAGAAGTTGGTGGAAAATATCAATGGAAACTACGTGGCGAGAGACACACGTTTACGCCAGAAACTATCCATTTGCTTCAGCATTCGACCAAAACCAACAACCATAAACTCTATAAAAAATACGCTGAAAAGATTAATGATCAGTCAAAAAAAGCATTGACTTTAAGAGGGCTTTTAGAATTTAAAGAACGTGTTCCTGTACCCATTGAAGAGGTAGAATCTAAAGAGGAAATTTTCAAACGCTTTGCAACTGGTGCCATGTCATTTGGATCAATATCTCATGAGGCACATTCCACGCTAGCAATTGCCATGAATCGCATTGGCGCTAAGAGCAATAGTGGTGAAGGTGGTGAAGATGAAATAAGGTTTGAACGTAAAGAAAATGGAGACTGGGAGAGATCTGCCATTAAGCAAGTGGCCTCAGGTCGCTTTGGTGTTACTAGTTATTATCTGACTAACGCCAGCGAACTTCAAATTAAAATGGCTCAAGGTGCCAAACCAGGAGAAGGTGGTCAGCTGCCTGGTCATAAGGTAGATGATTGGATTGGTAGAGTTAGGCATTCTACACCGGGTGTCGGATTAATTTCACCTCCTCCTCATCATGATATATATTCAATTGAAGATTTGGCTCAACTAATCTTCGATTTAAAAAATGCTAATCGTAAGGCTCGTATTAATGTTAAGCTTGTTTCTGAAGCAGGTGTTGGTACTGTAGCAGCTGGTGTTTCAAAAGCTAATGCTGACGTGGTACTCATAGCGGGAGCTGATGGTGGTACAGGAGCCTCTCCACTTAGTTCAATTCAGCATGCCGGGTTACCTTGGGAACTTGGTCTTGCCGAAGCACATCAGACATTAGTAAAAAACAATCTAAGAAATAGAATTACCGTACAGGCTGACGGCCAAATGCGGACAGGAAGAGATTTGGCTATTGCCGTTTTGCTAGGAGCAGAAGAATGGGGGGTGTCAACAGCAGCTCTTGTAGTAGAAGGCTGTATCATGATGAGAAAGTGTCACCTAAATACATGTCCTGTAGGCATAGCTACGCAAAACCCTGAATTACGCCAGTTATTCTCGGGAAACCCTGATCATGTTGTTAATTTCTTCAGCTTCCTAGCTGAAGACCTCAGAGAAATAATGGCTTCTCTTGGTTTTAGAACAATCAATGAAATGGTTGGTCACAGTGAAGTACTAAAGCTTAGAAGTAATTTAAAACACTGGAAGCTTAGCCATCTAGATCTTTCACCTATACTTCATAAAGAAACTGTAGAGGGAAATATTGGGCAGTTCAAGCAAATTGAACAAGATCATGAAATGGATCAAATTCTTGATTGGAAATTACTTGAAGTATCAAAAGTGGGCATTGACAATAATCAAAAAGTGCACGCGAAATTTGATATTGAAAATGTAAATCGATCGGTAGGGGCCGTACTCTCTAATGAGATTTCCAAAATTCATAAAGGGAAAGGGCTTAATGCAGACACTATTAATATAGAATTTAAAGGTTCAGCAGGTCAGAGTTTTGGAGCATTTTTAGCTCCTGGTGTTACATTTAATTTGACTGGTGAAGCAAATGATTATTTCGGAAAGGGATTGTCAGGTGGTAAGCTCATCGTCAAACCAAGTGCCGATGCTACCTTTAAAGCTGAGCAAAACATCATAATTGGCAATGTGGCTTTTTATGGTGCAACAAGTGGTCAGGCCTTTATTAGAGGTATGGCTGGTGAGCGTTTTGCTGTTCGCAACTCTGGTGTTGATGCAGTAGTAGAAGGTGTTGGCGACCATGCTTGTGAATATATGACTGGGGGGAGAACAGTTATTTTAGGAGAAACTGGTAAGAATTTCGGAGCTGGCATGAGTGGTGGAATTGCCTATGTTTTTGACCCTTTAAGTCGCTTTGAATTTATGTGCAATAAAGAAATGGTTTTGTTAGAGTCACTTGATGAAGAGGACATTGTTCTTGTAAAGAGCCTTATAGAACAGCACAAAGATTATACTGAGAGCCAGCTGGCAGAAAAAGTCTTAGTAAACTGGAAGGACTATGTCAATCAATTCATAAAAGTGATTCCTGCAGATTACAAAGCCGTATTAGAAAGTAAAAAAAGTAAAAAGGAGGTAGCATAATGGGAAAAGTAGATGGATTTTTAGCCTTTGACAGAGAGCTTCCCAAGTCAAGAAAGCCGGAAGAGCGTGTTCATGATTATAAAGAAATATATGAACCGTTTCCTGAGAAAAAAACCAATGAGCAGGCGGCACGATGTATGGATTGTGGCATCCCTTTCTGCCATAATGGTTGCCCATTGGGCAACATAATTCCAGAATTTAATGATGCCGTGTATCGCGAAAATTGGGAAGAGGCCATTCAAATATTATCGGAGACCAATAATTTTCCTGAATTTACTGGAAGAATATGCCCTGCTCCTTGTGAGGCGAGCTGTGTTTTAGGGATAAACAAACCAGCCGTTGCTATTGAGCATATCGAAAAGACCATAGCTGAAAAAGCATTTGAGCTAGGTTATATTAAGCCAAGCCCACCAAGTGAGAGAACAGGTAAAAGTGTAGCGGTAATTGGTTCAGGCCCGGCTGGATTAGCCGCTGCCAATCAATTGAATAAAGCAGGTCAC
>CAYGNU010000135.1:0-9408 GCA_964351175.1 uncultured Roseivirgaceae bacterium
GTATTAGAAAATCTTGCTAAATTATTCGTCTTTATTGGTTGTGAAATATGTCATTTTAAATAAATCAAGACAAACGGAAATATGAGCAATAGTAGACGGGATTTTCTAAGAATATCTTCATTAGCGGGACTAGGCTTAGTGAGCACGCAAGGATTGGCTTTTGATAAATCAGGATCACTTAGGCTGAAAAAACCTGTAATGGGTGAGCGTTTTAATATGTCGGGCTACTCGGCACCAAAAATAGAGACCGTAAGGGTAGCGATTATAGGTTTGGGCAATAGAGGACCGGGTGCCGTTGAACGACTTAGTTATCTTGAAGGTGTAGAAATAAAAGCCCTCTGCGACCTAAGAGAAGAGAAAACTAAAAAAGCTGCGGCTCAACTCAAAGGCACAAAACATAAACCAGAATTATATCACAGCAATCCTTTTGCTTGGAAAGACATCTGCAATAGAGATGATATTGATTTAGTATACATAACTACACCTTGGGAGTGGCACACACCTATGGCTGTATATGCCATGGAATCTGGAAAACATGCTGCCGTTGAAGTGCCTGCAGCTCAGACCATGGATGAGTGTTGGCAGCTCATCGAAACTTCAGAAAGGACCAAAAAGCATTGTATGATGCTAGAGAATTGCTGCTATGATTTCTTCGAGTTACTCACGCTTAATATGGCGCGCCAAGGCTACTTTGGAGAGATAATTCATGGCGAAGGTGCCTATATTCATAACCTTATTGATCTCAATTTCAGTAAAACTTATTATGAAAATCAGTGGAGATTGGTAGAAAATGCTCAGCGTAATGGCAACCTCTATCCTACCCATGGCCTTGGTCCTATTTGTCAGGTGATGAATATTAACAGAGGTGATCAGATGGATTACCTGACTTCTCTTTCTAGTAATGATTTCACCATGGGGTCGAAAGCTCAAGAAATGGCCATGGAGGATATTTCCTTTACAGAGTTTGCTCAAAATCATTTCCGTGGAAATATGAACACTACTATGATTAAGACCAAAAAGGGTCGTAGTATTATGATTCAGCATGATGTAAGTTCACCAAGACCTTACTCTAGAATTCATCTGGTTAGTGGTACTAAGGGGATAGCACGAAAATGGCCTGGTCCTCCAAAAATAGCTACGGATCACAAGTGGCTTGATGAGGACGGTTTTCAAACCGTGGAAAAGAAGTACATGCCTGAGATAGTAGATAAAGTGGGTGATATGGCCAAAAAAGTAGGTGGACATGGTGGCATGGACTTTATGATGGATTGGCGATTAATTGACTGCCTGCGCAATGGGCTACCATTAGATCAAGATGTTTATGATGCTGCACTTTGGAGCGCTGTAGGTTTACTTAGTGAACAATCGGTGGCTAATCGTTCTGCTTCCATTGATGTACCAGACTTTACTAATGGAAATTGGAAGACAAATACTCCAGTGAATTTAAGTTTGAAGAATGGTGGAAATACTCGTGTGATTATAAAAAAATAGATTTCTAAAAGATTATGAAGTTCTTATCTACTATTATTCTGTTGGCATTCTCGATTAATGCCACCGCTCAAGCCAAGTATGATATTGAGAAGCCTTTTACAGGAGAGAAATTGGCAGTCTTTGAAACTGTTGTGAAATTATTTGATGGCATGAGAGCTGGTGATAGTGCTATGGTTCATAGTGTCTTTAGAGATAGCCCAGACATATTCACCTCTTCGACTAATGCTGAAGGAAAACCTTTACAAACCCGAGGAACACTACAAAGATTTCTTACCGCTGTAGGCACACCACATGATGTGATATATGATGAACCCATATGGGATGTGAAAATTGAGATTGATGGAAACCTAGCAATGGTTTGGACACCTTATGCCTTTTATGCTGGCAAGAGTTTTAGCCATTGTGGTGTTGATGCTTTCCTATTAAACAAGAATGAGGAAGGTTGGAAAATATTTCATTTGACTGACACTAGGCAAAAAGTCGGATGTGATATTCCTGACGCTATAAAAAAAGGTAGAGATAATTAAATACTTAAATCTATGATTAGAAAATACATAACACTCCTTTTCATTCTAGTAAATTCAGCATTAATAGCGCAAGGTCTTTCAAATGAAGACCAATTAAAACAAGTGATAACCAAATCCTTTGATGAAGTCTGGGGCATTTACAATGCAGATAATATTAAGAAATACTATACTGAAGATTTCTTACTTCTTGAAAATGGAGAGGTTTGGAATAATAATACAATAGTTGATTACTTTAATGATGTTATAAAAAATAATAAGCAGCTAAAGAGGGTAAATGACTTCACATTTATCAATGTAAAAGTCACAGGTAAGACTGCTTGGATATCATATCAATTTAATTCCACTTTTTTTAAAGATGATAAAATTGCCAGAAAATCATCTTATCTGGAAAGTGCTACTGCAATACTCACAGAAAATGGCTGGAGATTAGATATGTTACATTCTACCAGAACTCATCATGAAATGATAGATTAACTTTTCTGTGAATATCCGGCCATCACATCAGTTGCATATCTATGTAGTTGCAAAAGAATATTTGTTAACCATTAAAGAATAAAATACCTTTAGTCCACATGAACGTACTTGGAATTGATATTGGTGGCACTGGAATAAAAGGCGCCATAGTAGATACTATCGCTGGAAAACTGGTCTCAGATAGATTTAGAATTGACACACCAAAACCTTCAACACCTGAGGCTGTTGCGGAAGTAATCAAGCAAATAAAAGAACATTTCGATTGGCAGGATGATATAGGTTGCACCTTTCCAAGCGTTGTAAAAGAAGGCATGGCAACTTTTGCCTCTAACATGGATCCTGCATGGAAAGGTACTCAAATCGATGATGTGTTTAGTGATGCTTGTGACGATAGCCACTTTGAAGTCATTAATGATGCTGATGCCGCAGGCATAGCTGAGATGAAATTTGGTGCAGGAAGAAACAAGTCCGGACTTGTTATGGTCATTACTATAGGCACAGGACTGGGCTGTGGAATGTTTTATAATGGGGTGCTTATTCCCAACTCTGAGATAGGGAGAATGAATGGTGAAAATGGAAAGCCAATTGAGCATTATGCCGCTGACTCAGCTCGTAAAAGAGAAGTGTTGGATTACGATGTTTGGGGTATGAGATTTAATGAATTTTTAAAGTATGTAGAACGAATCTACTCTCCTGATTTTATCATTTTAGGTGGTGGAGCTAGTAAGAAAATACACAAATTCAGAAAGCACATTCAGATTGAAACACCGTATACAACTTCAGAAAAACTTAATAATGCCGGCATTATAGGCGCTGCCTATAATTGTGCCGAGCATCATAAGTAATTGGCTTTCATTGGTCTCTAACCAACAGAACCAAATTGATAAAACCGAGCAAAGGTATGTGAGCCACAGACCTGAGATGAAATCCTATTCGCTTCTTAAGGCATCAACTGGATTAGAGGTGGCTGCCTTTACCGTTTGAAAAGTTACTGTAGCCAAGGCTATAATTATTAATGTAATACCTGGCATGGCAAATAGCCACCAAGTCATATCTATTCTATAAGCAAATTCAGCAAGCCATCCGTCCATCACGTACCATGATACTGGTATTGCCAATATAATTGCAATTATTACAAGAAGAATAAAATCCTTAGAGAGTAATGTTACAACACTTGTTACTGTCGCTCCAAGAACTTTTCTCACACTTATTTCTTTAAATCGCTGAGTGGCCATATAAGATGCCAGTCCAAATAGTCCAAGACAGGCGATAAAAATTGCTAGTCCTGCAAAGAGTCCAAACACCTTTCCAAACTGTTGGTCTGACTTGTACTGTTCTTGATAGTGATCATCTAAAAAAAAGAAGTCAAAAGGATTGCCAGGAAACTGAGCTTTCCACTCTTCCTCTATGGTGGCTATTGTTCGTGGCATATTGCTAGTAGAAACTTTGACAGAGTAAAAATTACTAGCATTTGGAATCAGCCTAAATATGAGCGGTTCGAATGACTTTTTTAATGACTCATTATGATAGTTTTTAACCACACCAACTATCTGAAAAGTATCTCCCCAAAACTGAATCTCCTTCGTTAAAGAGACCTCGAAATCTTTGAAGCCCATGAGCTCAGCAGCAGACTCATTAATTATAACAGTATTAGGGTCAGTAGTTCTTTCTTCTTCAAACCTGCGCCCAGCAACAAGATCAATATTGAAGGCTTCCAAATAATCATAATCACCGCCAATAATCCTGTACTGCTGAGCCTCATTTGGATCTTCTCCTATCACATATATTCCACCAGCATTCCAACCAGGTTGGCTTCCTGGTACGGCAGTTGATGATGTCACTACATTAATTTCAGATTGCGTAGATAGGTTATGCTTAAACACATTGAGCTTATCCGAATATAAAGAATCGGTAACATTTGGACCGCGCACAACTAGTGTTTGGCTTATATCCACTCCCAAATCCTCATTATTCATATAGTTGAGTTGATAAAAGACAGTTGTGGTACCCACCATTAAAACCAATGAAGCGAAAAACTGAAACACCACCATGCCCTTCCTAAGTACTTTTCCATTAGGACTATTTTTAAGTTTACCCTTCAAGATGGCTACCGGCTTAAATCCTGACAACACTAGAGCGGGATAAAGGCCTGACAAGACTGTTCCAACTAATAAAATGCCGCCTATTAGCATTACTATAGTTAAATCTAGATAGTTAAATTCTACCAATTTACCTGTTAGTAAATTGAAGTAAGGAAGCAGCAAATAGATGAACAAAAGTGAAGCGAGCACCGATATTAAATTCACGATAAAAGATTCAACCAAAAACTGTCTCACAAGTTGACCTCTCATCGACCCCATCACTTTTCTTATACCTACCTCCTTTGACCTTTCCATAGATTTAGCAGTAGTCAGGTTTATATAATTGACCCATGCTATTAGGATTATAAAGAAGGCTATGATATAAAGAAAATTAGTAGCCTGAGCATTGCCATTTGTTTTAAACTCCATCATATAATTTGAAGTCAAATGAACATCGGTAACAGGCTGAAGAAAAAACTGTACATCACTATTTGAATTCGTTAAATTTTCACCTATTTCTCTTTCAATCAAATCAGGAATTTTAGATTCAAAGTCTTTATAGTCCGTTCCGTTTTGTAGTACGACATAATTATAAAAACCATCCCAGTTCCATTGATCAGTTACTTCAGAGTCTACCAGGTCTACATAAGTAGAAAATGAGTACAATAAATCAGCCTTCATATGCGATTTAGTTGGAAAATCTTCAAAGACTCCTACTATTTCAAACTCCTTTGATCCATTATGCTCAATCATTTTACCCATAGGGTCTTCCTCTCCAAAATATTTCTTAGCTGTGCTTTCTGAAATCACCGCCTTATAAGGTTCCTTTAATGCAGTTGCTTTATCTCCTTGAATAAGGTTAATAGAGAAAATATTAAAAAATTCTTCTGAAGCATAGTAAGTAGCATCCTCTCTAAATACATTTTCATTGTATTCAAGAATAGCATTGCTTTGAGTCATGATTAAAAACCTTTCCACTTCTGGGAAGTTATCTTTAAGCGTTTTACCAATAGCGCCACATCCTGCAGCCCACTGAGTCGTTAAGGCGCCTTGATTATATCGATCCTGCTGTATTCTAAATATGTTCTCTTTGTTCTCAAGATGTTGATCATAGCCTCTTTCATATTGCACATAAGTGAACAAGAGTAGAAAAGCAGTGATGCCCACGGTCAGGCCTGATACATTAATGATTGAGAACAGTTTGTTTTTGGTTAGCGACCTCCATGAGGTCATGAGATAGTTGTGTAACATGTCTATATTATTTGAGTTTTGACTTAATTCATTAATTGATTTGAGACGATAGCTGCGCATAAAACGAATGACATCCACAAAGTATAATAATCTGGCAATCCATAATCCTTGTTTTTCAACACGCAGCTGAAACCACTCATACAGGTCCCCTTGGACCTCCTCTATATAATTTTTGGAACAGTACCATTCCAAAAATCTATCAGCCCATATTGGTGGATCGTGTTTTTTCATTTCTAGAATCCTAATTCTGGCATTGAGTCCCAAAGTTTATTTCTAAGCAGTTTTGATTCATTTAGAACTGCATGACCTGTGGCAGTAATACTGAATAAACGCTTTTTCCTACCTCCTCTTTCAGCGGTTGCTCCACCTAGTTCAGACTGGACATAACCTTTAGCTTCAAGTCGGTATAATACATTATGAATAGTGCTAATAGTTACTGACCTATTAGATTCGCGCTCAATAACTTCAGCTATAGAGATTCCGTAAGCCTCACCATTAAGTACAGCAACTGTTAACAATACCAGTTCTTCGAATTCACCTAAATAAGTTCCTTTCATGATTTCATTCTTATTTGTCAGACTAACATACTCACTATATCATTCCTATTTGTCAGACTAATAAGTCTAATACTGCGATTTCGATAAATGGTTACAAGCAATTGCTATAATATCTTTAATCACTTCAAAAATATTTGATATCTTTCTACTCAACTATACTTAACAAAAACACATTATGAAATCTATTAAAGGTCTTTCAATCCTTGCTATTGGGGCATTCCTAATCTATTGGGCTCAAACCCATACGCCAAACAAAGATTTGCTTGACGCAGTCAACAATGAAATAATAGGATCCTATGCCTTGAGTGAGCCTATGTACTTTGCCACATTGGTTTTTGGTGGTATTCTTGGGGTATTAGGTCTTATAAGCCTTTATAAAGACATGAAGTAAAATGACTTCCACCTATATCTTCACTTCAACAAGGTTAGGGTTTAGAAATTGGAAGGACAGTGACTTAAAGTCATTGTCAAAAATGAACGCCAACTCGAGAGTCATGGAATATTTCCCTACTACTGTGAATGAAGTGGAGACTGCTAAGTTCATAGACCGCATGCAGACTGAATTCACAGCCTATGGTTTTTGTTATTTTGCAGTAGATCTGCTTGACAATAATGAGTTTATCGGATTTATTGGGTTATCCAACAAAACCTTTGAAGCAGATTTTACGCCATGTGTTGATATTGGTTGGAGAATTGACCCCAATTATTGGAATAAAGGTTTTGCCACTGAAGGCGCCTTAGCATGTCTTAACTACGGATTCAATTCTTTAGGATTAAATAGTATTGTATCAACAGCTCCTAAAATCAACAAAAAGTCTATTGAGGTAATGAAAAAAATTGGGATGCATTTTGTCTCAGAATTTAACCACCCTATGTTATTGAATGATCCCAGACTAAAAAGCTGCGTTTTATACAAAATAGAAAATAATGAAAGCGAATCTAAATGAAAACTACTTTTCGGAAGCCATGAAATGGATGTCGACAATTATCATTATTGGTGGTAATTCTGTTCTCATGGTTTATACCGATTATAACTTAGTATTTGCAATAACCTTTCTCTTTATCCCCATTCTGTTTACATCTAAGTATGAAATTGAAATTGATAAAAATGAAGGGATCGTTGATGATGCCTTTGTGATACTGGGAGTAAAGTTAAAATCGAATAAGAAAGAATTTAAGGAATTAAAGGGGATCAGAATCGATAAAGAAAAACACAGTTATACTGCTAATACGCGCTCACGTGTTCGCCAGGTAAACTTTAATGAGTATACGGCAACATTGGAATACGATAATGGCCAAGCGCTAGAGCTTACACGAAACTCAGACTATAAAGAATTTGAGGCGCATATTTTCCCTTTTGCGGCTACATTAGATTTGGAAATTTATAAAAGCTTCTAATCAATAATGCCTCTTGATTAACCTTACAACATCAGTTAATTAGAACAAGAATAATTTCTTCACAATCTTGGTTCTCATTTTATAATATGCCTTTCTATATTTTTTGGATGATCCTCTCAAACCCGATGTGGAGACGATAACAATCGTAATATCTTGAGCAGGAAAATAATAAGCATCTGCCCTAACCCCTATCCCACTACCCGAATGACCAATAAGCATTTTATAGGGAAAGCTCTTATCAGCCATTAGTCCATAACCATAATCAGGGCTCTTTTGGTCATTCCAGGTCTGCATTAGCTCTAACGTTTGTGGTTGAAGAATTTCGCCCTTCATTAGCCTTGTTAGAAATTTACCGCAGTCTTCTGCAGTTGAGTAAATGCCGTCATCACCTTTAAACCAATTTGTAGTTTCAAATACCATTTCAGAGACGTCCTCAGACAATTCATCGTTATCCAAATCTGCATAATATTTAACGTTATTTCTAGTTGGATTTTCTCGATAAAATGTATTTTTCAATCCATATTTTTCAATCAAATGTTCTCTAATATAAAATGTATGATCGCCTGTGATTGTATCCATAATTAGCGCAAGTAATAAATAATTAGTGCTGCTATAGTTGTATCGATCTCCTACAGAAAATTTAACAGGTTTGCCTTTGAAATATCTGTTTAGTGCATTGATATGTGTCAGCGTATCCAGCTTTAAATTCCCACTTAAGTAGGCTTCGTTCAAAACAGGGTCAGTTTCGTAATTATAAAACCCAGTAGTGTGTCCAAGCAAATGTTTTATCTGAACATCTTCAGCATTAGGTATTATCTCAATCAAATCTGCTGTCAAATATTTTGTGATGTAATCATCAAGGGATAACCTGCCTTCTTCATACAGTTTCATACAAGCCACTGCCACATACATCTTACCAATACTGGCCAATGAAATAATATTATCAGTTTGAAGCTTAATATTACTTCCTACATTTTGTAACCCAGAAGCTGTACTCCATTCGTCATATTTTGGATGATTAATATAAAATGAAATTCCAGCCAAGACTTCCGTTGATTGATCAATGTACTTTTGAATCTTCTTATACTTTGTACTGAGATCAGGTTGTGCGAAAATTGGTTGAGAAAAAAGGATAATGAGTGTTGTTATTAGGATGTGTTTCATAGTCAATTTTTGACCAAAACTACTATCAAGTTAGTGGGCATGAGTTGCTCTGCTTTACAAAAAACTGTGAACTGCTATAATTATAATGCTCAATTGCTATTGATCCAAGCTCTGAACTTAGATGCCTTAGGTCGACTTACAGAAGCATCACTGAGCTGGCTATTTAGATTTAATTTCAAATCAATTTTTCCATAGGTTCCTGATTTAAACTCTGAAATGATAGATCTATGGACAATTCTATCACGAGAGATTCGAAAAAAATTAATGTCCGAAAGTTGAGATTCTAACTTAGACAGATTCGAATCAAACATCATTCTAGATTCTTGCGTCTGCACGAATACAATTCCATCTACTGATTGCGCCAAAAGGATTTTACTCTGATCTACTAAGGCTGAGTCATTACCCTTTTTAAGCAAAATCTTAGCATCAATTTTTTTAAGTTCAGAGTTTAGCATATCAAAGGTG
>CAYGNU010000136.1:0-9407 GCA_964351175.1 uncultured Roseivirgaceae bacterium
ATAAAACAGTAGGCCGTAGTTTGTGTGCTCATCCATCTATCTTTATTTCCCATTTCTTGGGCGATATCCATCAGTAATTCAAACGCCTTTTCTTTCTGATCAAGCTCCTGTAAAGTCTCTAGGATCATGGCTTTGTTTCTTGTATTTGATCCGAAAGAATAGCGATAATCACGTAAGGTACTGTCCGCTTCTACAGAAAGCCCTTCAATCAACTTTTTAGCCTGATCGTCATAACCTGAAGCAGCATAAGCAAGTGCTAATCGCCACTTAGCTTCCCTTCTCACTTTGGTGTTCTCCTTCATCCTGTTCATAGCTCCCACTGCCGGACTTCCTGCAACTGCCAAAGTGTATAATCTATAAGCCTGAATCAAGTCATTGTCTTCATCAGTACTTAAAGCGCCCCAGGCATCTGCCTTTTGAGATTGGAATCCTATCCAGCTAGACAACATACCTTCAGGCACTAAATAACCGGCTTTCTTAGCTTCTATGAGGAAATGTCCCGCATAGTTACTTCCCCAGTTACTTGGGTAGTCGTTACCCGGCCAGTAAGCAAAACCCCCTGACGTTAATTGGAATGACTTAAGTCTGGTAATCGCTGCTTCTATATTGCGCTGCACTTCTTTATTACGGTCCTCGGTCAATGTCATCAGCTTATTTAAAAATAACTGAGCAAATACAGATGATGTGGTTTGCTCGATACAGCCATGAGGATATCGAATCAAATAGCCAAGTCGTTGTTCTAAATTCAATGAAGGCAATGAGCTTATTTCAACATAAGCTTTATTTTCACCTAGCATTCCCATTGGGCTATAGTTATACTCCCAAGTAGCGCCATTAGCGACTACCTAATCCGCAATGTCAGTAGTTATAGGATTTCTTGCTATAACATTCATTTCAATATCATAAGAAGCCTTAATACTGCCTGATGTAGCTGTAACTTTTACCTTACCAACACCCAAAGCTTCTTTTGCCTTAATATCAAAATAAGCAACTTTATCACCAGCCTTGGAGAATTTAACACTTGATGATTTAGGACCGCTCAAGGTTAAAGCTCCTGATACTTCAACCTGAATAGAAACGTCTTTGACATTATCTTCCAAAGCAAAAATATTAACCGGAAGCTTCATGATTTCTCCAGGCCCAGCTACTCTAGGCAAGGTAGCTAGTACCATTAATGGCTGTTTAACAGGCGTTGCTACATCAGCACTTCCATAAGCGCCATCTGCCGCTGCAATTACCATGGTTTTAACACTACCTATGTATTGGGGCATTTGGAGGGTGTGCTTTTTTGTTTCTCCTTTATTTAGATAAAATGGTCCTAAAAATTTTACTACAGGTTTAAATCGGTTAGCCTCTGTTTCTTCTTTAGGCTTTAACTCACCATCACCTCCAATAGCTAACAAGTAATCCATCTTACCAGAAAATGCTCCCATTACATCATCATATAAATCCCAAGTTTTAATTCCTAACGCTTCACGTGCAAAGAAGCTATCCCATGGTTTTGGTGTTTTATAATTGGTTATATCAAGTAGTCCTTCATCAACCACAGCAACCGTGTAAGCCATGGCTCGACCTGACTTCTCGGAGATTTGGATATCATAAGTCTGCTCAGGACGAAGCTCCTTAGGCATTGTAATAACAGGTTTCAGTTCGGTTTCAGCATCTACCACTTTAATAGACTGAACACCATATAATCTGATTGGCAAGTCATTAGATGTTTGTCCATGCGGTTGAATCATGGTTAAATGTGCATAAACATTAGGTGCCATTTCAGCTGTTGCATCGAAGGCAATATTAGTATTGCTCTCTTCTGACTCTACCCAAAATGTCTGCAGTACTTCACTGCCTGTTTCTAAGCTTACCAGTATTCTATTGCCTTTAGTGGAAGGAATGGATAAGGCGATCTTCTCACCAACTTTGTATTCCTCTTTCTCAGCAGAAAAGTCCAGCATAGTGGCGCCATCGAGTTCACCTCTTTTGCCTTTACCTGCCCAACCCGGCCAATCAAGATAAACGATTTGACCTGAACTATGACCACTTGCAGGATCTTCAACTTTTAAATAATAGCGGCCCCATTCGGGGTAATTGATTTTTAATTTATATGCACCAGAACCGTTTTGAGTGCTCATAGTTCCTTTCGAAACAGGTTCTCCGTATGATCTCCCTACATAATTGCTAATGTTATCATAGGAGTTATCCCACCACCATTTCCAATTAAGCTTATATAATTCCACTTTTAATCCACTACGACTAATAGGATTACCATTAGCATCAACAGTGGCAATTTTTATCTCATGATCCTCATCAGTGAGCAATATTCCTCTTTTATCCCCCTCAGGAGCTTTGATACCGACATACGAGGAATAAGGGTAATAAGGAATAGAGGTGCTGCTGATACTAAAGTCACCACCTTCTTCGTAAACTTTTCCATATAAATTGGCCATTAAAGCACCAGGTGCATCGTCAGCCTTTCCTAATTCAATGTTAAGTTTAGCATAACCTTCACTATCCACTTTACCTTCAAAGATTAGCTCACGCTCGCTGTAGAAGGATTTAGCGTCATCATCAAAACTGAAGTTCGGGTACTTATCAAAAGTGGTTTTAACGGGGCGCAAGAGTAATTCATATTCAGCCTTAAGTCCATTGGCTTTAGCTCCACTCAACCAGCGAACATTCAAGTCACCTGAAACAAACTTATCATTGGCTGTAAATCTATCTTTATCAAAAGTCAAATTAACTTTCAATCTATTAGGTTTGATGGCCTCAATTTTCACTTGCTTTTCAAATGAAGCGCCTCCCACCTTTGCCATAGCTCTCCAGTTGCCCGTTGGTGCTTCTGAATCTGTCACAAAGTCAAAACGATATATGTTACCAACGGCCTCGCTGCTAATTTTTCTTGAAGATAATTGACCAGCCGGATTGTAAAGTTCCATCACTATAGGATGGTTTTTGGGTAAGGTTTTGGTAAGATCTTCTAAAATAAAACCAAGATGAACAGTGTCTGCAGGGCGCCAAACTCCTCTTTCTCCATATATAAAACCCTTAAGTCCTTTCTGAACTTCATTACCTGAAACGTTGAAATTACTCAGTGATAAAGATGAACCATCATCAAGTTTCAGATAACCTATTTGATTGTCTTTCTTGGCAACAAGCGCAAATGGTCTACCTTTAATGCTAATTTTAGCCTTACCATCGCTATCAGATTTTCCACTAGCTATGAGTTGTTGCTGGTAATCATAAACTTCAAAAGTAACGCCACTAATAGGATTGGTATTAATAAGATTGGTAACGAAAACTGACAGGTCACCATTATCTCTTCTTTTAGCAATTAGACCAAAATCTGATGCCATGAGCATTTTACTTATACTCCTGCGCTTACCATAATAAGAATCACTGCATGGATTGTCACGTTCTTCCCAGTTGTAATTAGGGTTATAATAGTATTCGTAGCTATCCCAATAAGAATCTTCATCTTCGGGTCCCCACTCTTCCATTTCATCATCCATAGATGCTATTTCTTCATTATCAGAACAGAAATATAGAGAATGACGCTTTTGAAAGCCGATCTGAATTTGGTAAAATGCTCCGGGTTCCGTAGTTAAAATATCATGTAAATCAAGCGTAAACCTATTCCATGCATTTAAGTTAGTAACACCACTTGTGTTCAAAGGAATGGTCTTTTTAGCTATTGGCCGACCTACTCTGCTTAATTGATTCTGCCCTCCGAGACCGTTAACCTGTAAATATTGAAGCATGTTATCTTCAAATATTCTCACCACAGTTACATCCACTGCATTAAGTCCTACCGCCTCAAATGGCAATACAAGTCCTTTAGAATTTGGAAGAATTGATTTATCATTTCCATCAACCAATCGATCCTCAGGTTTTATTTGAGTAAACTGTAACGTAGTAGAATAGTCTTCCTTCAGTTGAAATCCAGCTACATTTTTGACTCCTACATTTATAGTAAGCTGTGCTTCAGTGGTTATTGTACTTGTCGGGTATATTTTAAGTTCATTAAGATCAATGACCATTCTATGACGACTGCTGCTACCAGAAAGCAATACCAATCCAGTAAGGTTCTGCCGTGGATTAAGAGGATCTGAGAAAAGTACAGAGATGTAATTTTCTTCATCTCTCACTATCCTGCTAGATATTACTTTATAGTCACTCAATGAAGGTATCTCGACTTCTATTTCTTCCGATTTATCAACGCTGATGGCTTCCCCATCAACCGTTAATTCCACCTCACCTTTGGATTGGGTACGTGCCACATTTTCAACAGTAAAAGCATAGACATTATCTTGACTTGCCCCCCAAACTACGTTCAGTGCCTTTCCAGACTGGGTGGCAGATAATGTCTTTTTCACATTCTCCAAATCAACAACGTCTGCTGTTTGCAGGCTACCTTCAATTTTAACTTTACTTAAGTCAGTAGCATTGTAAAGCTTAATACCCTCTACCTTTACCTCGAAATTTTGAACCAATGTTTGAAAAACAAACTTGAATTCTCTTTTATTCTTATCCATTCCAGGGACTAACGGTTCTAGATTCACAGTAGCTTCATACTTCTGGTCACTTGACAGTCTGTTAGCTGGTTGGAAAACAATAGTTCTATTATCGCTCCATGAAGTTATACCTTCAACACTTGGCGAAAAGCTAAAAATATTTTCCAAAGACGTTCCTATTAAGCTATCAGGGATGCTTTTAGTCAGTTTCAAGCGAATATCACTCCCAACAGAAATAACCCCAGCAGTGTAGGAGCTGATGTGATCTACAAAGAGGTTTTTCGGACTGCTAAAATCATCCTTGATTTGTTCTGGAGACTCACTACATCCAAAAAAGATAAGTGCGCTTAGGAAAAGAATAAACAGGCGTTTCATGGTTGAGTAGATTAGTGGTTTGTAAGGCAGTAAGTACTCAAAAATAGTAAGATAAAACCTGCTTATTCAATAATATATTAAAGTCTTTCTGCCAAAAATGTCAAAGGATTATAAAACAGAAGGTTTAGTTGTTCTGTGGTGTGGTCGTCCTGTGCCTAAGCTTCGTATCCATTATCATAATTTCAAATATTGAGCTCATTTCCAGCATTCACAGAATACCTAGGATCATCGATATACCGTTCTTTTTCTATCATGATAACTTCAATAGACTGAAAGTTATACTCTTCAACTACTTTACCCGTAATGGTATACACCCCTCGACCACGAAATGGCCAACGCTCTGCTGCTGGAGGAAAATGGACGGTATCAATAAACTGTCCATTAAGGTCTATAAATGTTCCGAAGTACATGCGCTGCCCTTTAGATGTGCTAGTATGCTTAATGGCTATCAAATATCCCAAAATGGTTACAACTTTACCTACCTGACGTTTAAGGTCTTTAGTACATAATGTACTTTTAAAATCGCCATCTAAAAGGCTGAATGGGTTACACAACGGAAAGCCCACAAACTCAATTTCATCAAAGGCATCTTCCATTAAACTAACACTTAGCTTAGGTAAGATAAATCGCTTATAATCAACACTAAAAAGAGGTGTACTTGCAGCAGATTTTGCTCTATTTCCGAGTAAAAAATGGGCTTTCCAAAGTAGTTCTTTTTTATTAATTCCTGTAAAGCGGAATCCTCCTACTCTAATTAAAATGGCCAACTGTTCTATTGATACATCAACCCTACTTACAAAATCTTCCAGGCTATTATACTCTCCCACATGTTGCCGATTGGTCACAAAACGTTCAACAACCCTATCTTCTAAATCCTTTACAAGACTAAAGCCCAGATAAATATCCTTGCCATAGATTTGTGTATAATGAGAGCTTCTATTGACGCATGGAGGAAATATTTCTGCGCCATGCATTCTAGCTTCGTGAACATAAAGCTCTACCCTGTAAAATCCACCCCCATTATTAATGGTAGCTACCATATACTCCAATGGATAATATGCCTTAAGAAAAAGACTCTGATAGCTTTCCACAGCATAAGAGGCAGAATGACCCTTAGCAAAGGCATAACCAGCAAAACTTTCTATTTGACGCCAAACATCTGCCGTTATATCATGAGTATAGCTCTTCTTAAGGCAATTGCTGAAAAACTTATCTTTAACCTGCTGAAATTCATCCCTTGACCTGAACTTACCTGACATCCCTCTTCTAAGCACATCTGCTTCTCCTAAGTCCAAACCAGCAAAATAGTGAGCTACTTTAATTACATCCTCCTGATAGACCATGATGCCATAAGTATCAGGCATAATTCCTTGTAATACAGGGTGTGCATCTTTCCTACGCTCAGGCTCTCTAAATCTTACAATATACTGGCGCATCATCCCTGATTTGGCCACTCCCGGTCGTATAATCGAACTTGCTGCTACTAACCCTAAGTACTCATCTGCTCTCAGTTTTTTTAAAAGCATCCTCATAGCCGGAGATTCCACATAAAAACATCCTATGGCTTGTGCTTCACGCAAAAGCTCCTTGATACGCGGATCTTTCTTTAGCGATGGAAAGTCATGTATATCAATCTCAGGAGCATCAGGACAGTTTTCCTTAATCAATTCCATACAATCTTTAATTTTACCAAGCCCCCTTTGTGCCAGAATATCAAACTTATAAAGCCCTACATCTTCAGCAATGTGCATATCAAAATGTGTGGTTGGAAAGCCCTTAGGAGGCAAACTAGTGGCGGTAAAATAGTGTATGGGACGATCTGCTATAAGTACTCCGCCAGCATGGATGCTTAGGTGACTAGGTAAATTGATAATATAGCTGCCATACTTAAGCACTGTTGCTGCCATCGGATCAGAAGAAGCCCCTCCCTCAGCTATTTTTTCTATTTCATGTGGAGGAAGCCCAAAAACCTTTCCTAGCTCTCTTATAGTAGCCTTTTCTTTGAACGTGCTAAATGTTGCCAAAAGGGCCACTCCATTAGGAGACTTCTTATTAAAATATTCAAAAATGAATCTGGTGACATCATCACGATCCCGTGAAGAAAAGTCAATATCAAAATCAGGAGGATTTTGTCTATAGAGATTAATAAACCGCTCAAAATAGAGATCAAGCTCAATAGGATCTACATCTGTAATCCGTAATATGTAAGCTACAATACTATTAGCGCCACTTCCTCTTCCTACATAGAAATACTTCTTTTTGCGCGCATAATTGATGATTTTACAATTGATAAGAAAATAAGACACAAAATCCTTTTGCTTGATGATCTGCAGTTCCTTCGCCAACCTTCTCATAATTTTTAGATTTCCTTGCGGATATCGATAGGGTATGCCTCGTAAACAAAGCCTTCTTAAAAGTTTAAAGTCATGCTCTTCAGAACCTGTATATGTTTTAAGATTTTGTGGTATGTCAGTTGAAAAATCAAAGTGAATACTACATTGATGGAGTAGACTTTCAGCATTTTGAAGTAAATGAGGGTATTCGGAATAGACTTCTTTTAATTGACCAGGCGGAAGAAATCGATCTTTTTCATTGCCTTCTTCTGTTTTAGGAAGCTTACTGAGTAATGTATTATTGGCGATAGCACGGAGCAATCGGTGTGTGTTAAAATCTCTTTTATGACGAAAAGTTGTTGGCGACAAGGCTACCAGCTTTTCTGGCTGTTTTCTCCATGGTGAATTCCATAGCTTAGAAAAATCTGAAGGCTTTATTCCCACAAATTCATGATTATGCAGGTTGAATATACCTTTAGTAAAGGGGTAAATAACAAATACATGTTTAAATAAAGGGGCTCGTTTGGGTATAGGTATATCCTGATGCAGGTGATAAGAAAGGAATTCATTTAACTCTTGAAATCCCTGATTATTCTTTGCTACACCTACAAACTGTTGATCTGCACCATTTCTGAAATCAATACCCAAAATAGGTTTTACATTGTATTTATGTGCCTCTCGAACGAAGATCAAACTTCCGGAAGTAGAATTGATGTCAGTCAGCGCCATAGTTGATACTCCATAATGCTGAGCCTGAGCAAGCAATGCTTCAGGGCTAATTACTCCATATTTAAAGCTGTAAGATGAGTGAGTGTTGAGGTACAATTTTCAATTAGCAATTAACAATGATCAATTACTTTTCGATGATTTTAGGATACTAAAAAGAAGTTTCGCTAGCTCATCACATTCCTCATGAAGCTCTTGAAACTGATCCTCAGTAATGTAGTCGGTGTCTTTTAGTAAACGGAGCCAATACTTTGTTTCTCTGGACTCTTTATAGGCTATCCCTAATTTGGCACTAAAGTCTTTCTTTGAGTAGCCTCCAATTCCTTCTTCTGTATTCGCTCCAATACTTGTTCCGCTCCTCAAAAGCTGTTTTGATAGAATAAATTCTTTCTTTTCTTGAGATAGGTGTTTATATAGTCTCACAACCTTAACTGCAAAATGATAGCTCTTTTCTAATACTGGGTTATTTCTCATATCCTCACGTTATTAATTGTAAATTGATAATTGCACATTGCTAATTGATTAAGCCCTTCTATTCGCCAAAAGCGGTGGTGGCTCTCCTGTAAAAGGATTAAACCTACTTATGGTCTTTGCTTCTATACCTGCAGCGCGCATTACCATCCTATCGCCATGTTTATCTCTGATCTTATCCATAGCATGATAAAGGTTGATCATCTCGGTAGCATCTTCAAAAAGATTGATCTGATAACCTCCATTGACCAAGTGAGTAAAGCGAACACCTATCAAGCGGATAAGTAATCGTTTATTATACAACCTGTCAAAGAGCTCCAGCACCTTTGGAATCAGCATGTGGTCTGCCGAAGTATATGGGATTCGGTTTTGTAAGGTATAGGTGTTAAAATCTGAATAACGGACTTTAACCGTAACACAGGAAGTGAGCTTCTGACCTCTACGCAACTGAAAAGCCAAGTTCTCTGCCATGGCCAGCATAATGGCTTTGAGTTTTACTATATCAGTAGTATCTCGGTCAAAGGTGCGCTCAGTGGATATAGACTTACGCTCAGAGTAAGGCTCCACTGCTGAATTATCAATACCATTGGCTTTGCGCCAGATAGCAACACCATTCTTACCTAGCACTTTTTCCATTAGTTCTACAGGCATTTGCTGTACGGTTTCTATGCGCTTGATGCCTAGGCCACATAGGGTCTGGAAGGTCTTGTCACCTACCATTGGTATCTTCTTTATCGATAAAGGTGCCAGAAACGCCCTTTCCAGTCCGTACTCTACTCTGATTTGATTGGCAGGTTTAGCTTCTCCTGTGGCTATTTTAGATACCGTCTTATTTTCTGATAAGCCAAATGATATCGGCAGACCAGTATCTTTAGTAATCTTTTGCCGCAGTTCAGAAGCTATCTGATAACTATTAAAAAACTTATCCATCCCAGATAGGTCGGCATAAAATTCATCAATAGATGTCTTCTCATAAAGGGGTACACTTTCCTTT
>CAYGNU010000137.1:0-9385 GCA_964351175.1 uncultured Roseivirgaceae bacterium
CATATGCCAACCTAGTTTATCTCCTTTCCATTTACCATTTGGTGAGGGTTTAGGCTGTATGGCTATTTTGAGAAAGATGACACAGAAGTTTATTGCCAATAGCAGGATGAAACCTCTAATAGAAGAATCTCCAATTGCTACGGCAATATACCATAAAGATGGAAGGCCCAAGTATTTCAATAAGGCCTATGGTGAATTGTGGGGGGCCAATAGCGGTATGGCTATTAAGGCAATTACCAATTACAATATTCTTGAAGACGATCAGTTAGCTGATCTTGGTATCATGCCGTTTATTCAAAAAGGTTTTGCAGGACAACCATGTGACATTCCAGTAGTAGCCTACAACCCCTATGATACGCCTTCCATTAAGTTGTTAGGTCTAAATGAAAAGAAATTTATTAAAGGCCATATTTTTCCGGTTAAGAATGCAAATAATGACCTGGAGGAGGTGATTATAAGCTTGACGGATATTACATTCCAAAGACAAGCTGATGAAATTTTGTCAGAAACACACCTGAAATTTCAGATGCTTACTATGGGGCTACCAGGTGTAATCTATGAATATGAAGAGATAGGCGAAAACCCCCATAAATTCAGGTATATAAGTCAAGGCTGTCAAGAGATGTTTGGTTTCTCACCAGAAGAAGTAATGGAAGATGCTAATAAGCTTGAGGTGTGTATTCACCCTGATGATTTGTCAACTTTCAGAAATACAACCCAAAGCAGTGAATTTGAAGCGAAAA
Organism: uncultured Roseivirgaceae bacterium; assembly: GCA_964351175.1. Classification (GTDB taxonomy): domain Bacteria; phylum Bacteroidota; class Bacteroidia; order Cytophagales; family Cyclobacteriaceae; genus Fulvivirga. The sequence goes on from CAYGNU010000137.1 coordinate 744, forward strand.
ACTGGGAGTGGCAAGGCCGAATTATTATTGATGGTGTTGAAAAATGGATTGAGGGTAAAAGTAGTCCTGCAAAATTGAAAGACGGAACCATAGTTCGTTATGGATTACTACTTGATATTACTGAGAAAAAAGAAGTAGAATATCAATATAACCTCACTCAAGAAAGATTAAAACTGGCACTAGAAGGTGCTGAACTTGGACTCTGGGAATGGACGGCTAAATCGGGTAAAACATTCCTGAATAATTCTTGGGCTGCAAAACTGGGTTATTCCAATGAAGAATTTGATGAGGCCTTTAAAGATTGGAAAAGCATGATCCATAGTGATGACGTTGAAAGCGTTCGAGCGAAAATGGACGACCATATTGCTGGCAATTCAAAAGTTTTTGAATCAGAATACCGAATTAGAAAGAAGTCTGGGGAATGGCTATGGGTTCTGGACAAAGGCAAAATCACTGAAAGAAACAAAAAAAGAGAGACTAAAAAATCAGCTGGGACACTTTTAGATATCAATGATTCAAAGATTGTGCAAAACATTATTGAGCAAAACGAGCAGCTATTTTCTCAATTATTCGAAAATGCACCAATGGGTGTAGTGCTACTTAATGAGGAACATAAAGTAGTTCAAATGAACCGTGGGTTTGAGCATATGTTCGGTTTTGGCGAAGATGACATTATCGGAAATCAGTTGAATCATATTATAGTGCCAGAAGACAAAAACAAAGAGGCCATTGATATAAATATTTTGACGGCCAAAGGCACTGTGGGCGTTTTGGAATCCAAAAGACAACACAAAAATGGATCCATGATTCCTGTAATAATCTATGGTGTACCTGTCTCTTTCAACAACAAAACCATTGGCATTTATGGTATTTATGTTGACATCACAGATCGTCTGAATGTAGAGCATGAGCTTCAGGTTAGAAATAATGAACTAGATAATTTTGTTTATAAAGTTTCTCATGATCTTAGGGCTCCCCTTTCATCTATATTAGGATTGGTTCACTTGGCTAGTCATGATCAAAATGAAGATGACATTAGACATTATATTGCAATTATCGAGGACAGAGTAAAACAGCTTGATAGTTTTATAAATGATGTACTGAGCCATTCAAAAAATCTTAAAATGGATGTAGCAGTCAATAAAATAGACTTTAAAAAGACTATTGAAAACTGCTTTGAAGGACTTGGTTATTTAAAAGGCGCAAGTAATATCGATAAATTCATAACCATCTCTGGTTCTGAATTTTACAGTGATGAATGGAGAGTAAATGAGATTTTCAGAAACTTAATCTCAAATGCTATCAAGTATCTGAACAAAGAAATTCCAAACTCATTTATCAAAATTGATATTGATATTGAATCTGAAAGAGCAGTAATAAAAATTGAAGACAACGGTATTGGTATTGACGAAATTTCTCGTCCAAAAATATTTGATATGTTCTTTAGAGCAACCACAAAAGCAGAAGGCTCTGGTATTGGCTTATATATCGTTAAAAATGCCGTTGAAAAATTAAGTGGTGAAGTAAGTATTGAAAGTGTCATTGATAAAGGAACAACCTTTACCATTATTTTGCCTAATACGAGAGATAAGGCGGCAATTAAGGCCTAGAACTCTTATACTTGCAGCATGAGAGTTGTTGAAGTAAATAATAAAGCTCAAGCTCAAGAGTTTATTAAGTTACCAGTAAGACTTTACAAGAATAATCCGAAATGGATTAGACCTCTTGATAAAGATATTGATAGTGTCTTTGACCCTAAAAAGAATAAAACCTTCAGAAATGGTGAGTGTATTCGATGGATACTTGAAGATGAGGGAGGCAAAACTATTGGGCGTGTAGCAGCATTTATAAATAGAAAGACAGTAAACAAAGATAATGACCAGCCTACTGCAGGCATGGGCTTTTTCGAATGTATAGACAATAAAGAGGCCGCTTTCCTACTATTCGATACTTGCAAAAAATGGCTTCAAGAAAATGAAATGGAGGCCATGGATGGTCCAATTAACTTTGGTGAGCGCGACAAGTGGTGGGGCCTTTTAGTTGATGGATTTGAAATTGAGCCAAATTATAACTGCAATTACAATCCACCATATTATAAAGAACTCTTTGAAGCCTATGGTTTCAAAGATTATTTCCAACAATTTACTTTTGGACGTAAGGTAAGAGATCCATTTTCAAGTAAATTGATGGAGAAAGGCGAAAAAATACTTTCTCAGAAAGATAGTGGGTATACCTTTAGACATTTGGAACTTAGCAAACTTGATAAATACACTGAAGATTTTAGGATAGTGTATAATAAAGCATGGGCTAGACATAAGGGTGTTTCACAAATGTCTTCATTACAGGCCAAGGCTATAATGAAACAAATGAAGCCTATAATAGACGAGAAAATTGTCTGGTATGGTTATTACCACGATGAGCCTATTGCTTTTTATATCAATTTGCCTGAAGTCAATCAGATATTCAAACACGTAAATGGTAAACTTGATTTAATAGGCAAGTTGAAATTTGTTTACCATAAATGGAGAAAAACTTGTAAAAAAATGCTGGGGCTAGTTTTTGGTATTGTGCCAGAACATCAGGGCAAAGGTGTGGAAGGCGCACTTGTTTTGGCCACTGCACAAATGGTGCAAAAAGACTATCAGCGCTATGACGATCTGGAAATGAACTGGATTGGAGATTTTAATCCTAAAATGATTCGTGTGGTAGAACAAGTGGGTGGAGACATTGTTAAAACTCATATTACATACAGGAAACTTTTTGATGAAACTCGAGAGTTTAAACGTTGCCCAGTTCAGTAGTTCAATGAGTCTATTTAATATCAGATCTAGAATATTATTCAAAAACCTTGCGCGAGGTATTTTTGGTTTGGTATTGATTATCGTTGGCTATTATTATGTTCAGAAATATACCCATTTTGATCTTTTCCTTGAACATATTGCGCAATGGCCTTTCCTTGTGTATGGTGTATTCACAGCGTCAGAAGTAATATTCGGTATTATACCACCAGAGCTCTTTATGATTTGGTCGGTAAAGCATGGCGTATTTGAAACTTATGCTGCTAATGTTGCCCTGCTAAGTATTATTTCATTCGGAGCTGGCATATTGGGCTACTACATAGGTTCCAATTTAAGGTCAGTCGCGTTATTCAAGCCATTATTCGATAAGTACATTCGTAAATACAAAAACATCTTAAATAGATATGCCGGATTCCTGATAATTATTGGGGCCATAACTCCAGTTCCATTTTCAGCTATTTGTATGTTGGTAGGAGCTACCAACTTTCCCTTTTCAAGGTTTTTACTTTTTGCTTCAACAAGATTTCTAAGATTTGCAGCCTATTCAGTGGCTATATACTATTTCTAGACTATGAATAAATCAAAAACAGGCGTTTTATTGATAAATCTCGGCACACCTGATAGCCCGTCAGTAAGTGATGTGCGTTCTTATTTGTTTCAATTTCTTAATGACCCAAGGGTAATTGATTTACCTGCATTATTGAGAATGATATTGGTAAACTTGATTATAGTACCTTTCCGCTCTTTTAGTTCTGCTAAGATATATAAACAACTATGGACCAAAGAGGGATCACCACTCCTTCTGATTTCTCAAAACGTAGCCAAGTTATTAGATACTGAGCTAGGTGATGATTATGATGTGCACCTTGCCATGAGATATAAAAACCCAAATATCAAAGTGGTTTTGGAAGAAATGCGATTAAAGAATTACACCAAAATTGTAGTGGTATCAATGTTTCCTCAGTATGCTTCTGCCAGTACTGGCTCAGCTTATGAATTGGTGATGGATGTTGTGAAGAAATGGTGGGTGATTCCAGAGATAAGGTTTGTGGGTCAGTATTATGACAACCCCGACTTTTTAGATGCCATTGTGGACAGGTCTTCCAAATATGATTTTAAAGAATATGACCATATACTTTTCTCTTATCATGGCCTACCTGATAGGCATGTTGATAAGGTCTATAAAACAGGATTATGTACAGATAGAGATTGTGAACATGAGTTGACCGATGAGAATCAATATTGTTATAAAGCCACTTGCTACGCCACTACAAGGTTAATTGCTGAAAAGCTAAACCTTTCAGAAGATCAATACACTGTTTGCTTCCAATCAAGACTGGACAAAAAATGGCTAACTCCTTTTTCTGACAAAGTAGTAGAAGAGTGGGGCAAGAAAGGAGCCAAGAAATTACTCGTCTTCTCTCCTGCCTTTACAGCAGATTGTCTAGAAACCATTATTGAAATAGGTGATGAGTATCAGGAAATTTTTGAAGAGCACGGTGGTGAGAAAGTTCAGCTGGTTGAAAGCCTAAATGAGCATCCTCTTTGGATTAAATGTCTGAAGGATTTGGTGATAAACTAAAAATTCTTACACGTTCATTTTCGAACATTCTGCAAGATATAATTAAAATAATGCAGTGTATTCCTGCCAAAGAACAACTCTCAGATAATAAAAGGTGCTAATGTTTCTTTAAGTAAGTTTAAAAACATAAATTATGTTATTAAAACTCACATTAGAATCACATGAAACTTACACTCCGGCTTACTATTTTAATTTTTCTTGTAGCTTCTACTTTAAAAGCTCAAAATGTATCTAACATTAAAGCAGTATTTATCGATGACAAAGTCATTGTTACATATGACCTAATTGCTTCAAATACAGAGCAAAAATTTGATGTTGATCTATACTCTTCTGTTAATAATTTTTCAACACCTTTAAAAAATGTCTCTGGTGATGTTGGTAAAGGACTTGAAGCAGGAAAAGGTAAGCAAATAGAGGTTGATATTATTTCAGAACTAGGCCAATTTGATGGAGATATTACCTTTGAAGTTCGTGCTGGTGTAATAATGACTACGTCTTCTTCAATTAGTTCCAGTTCAGTTGAATTCTTAAATCCTATAAATGGCTCTAAATTTAAAAGAGGTAAATTTTATCAAGTAAGATGGGTAGGTGCGAAAGATTCTCAAATTAAGCTAGAGTTGTATAAAAACAACTCTAAAATAAGCGATATGGGTAATAGCCCTAGTGGCAAGGACTATGGTTGGGTACTGCCAACTGACTTAAAACCTGGTGATGATTATCAAATTAAATTGTCTTCAAATGCTGACAATAATATAGCATTAAGTAAGACTTTTAAAATAACTAGAAAAGTACCTCTCGGATTAAAGATTGCGCCTGTATTATTAGTAGGTGGCTTAGCCGCTGCTTTACTAGGCGGAGGTGGTTCAAGTGGACCAGATGGACCTACAGAACCGAATTCTTTACCAGCTCCTCCTACACCAGGTAACTAAATAATAATTAACCTCCTATTTATCAAAAGTATGAAAAGACTATTACTTCTAAGCTTTATTCTGACTGGTTTATTTAATCAAGTTTTCGCTCAAAATAGCCCAAGGGTTTTGTTGGTAGCAACAGAATCTGTAACATATCGGGATGACGTGGCAAATAAATTATTTGCTACAGGTTCATTTTCAGCGGTAGATATATTTGATGCAGAAATTGCCACCCCAAGCGTTAGTGAATTACAGAACTATGATGCGGTTTTAGTGTGGTCTGACCTTGATTTTTTTGAAGCAGATGTACTTGGGGATAATTTGGCAACTTTTATAGAAGAAGGTGGACACGTTATTACGATGGTCTATACTGCTGGTCAATTCACACCTATTGAAGGGGCGTTTGCTAGTAATTATCGATTAATTGATGCAGGAAATAATACATTTGGTGCCGCAACTTTAGGGACTATTAATGTACCTATTCATCCTCTGGTTAACAATATCACCTCATTTTCAGGTGGAACAAGTAGTCCCAGAAGTGATGGCGCAGTTATAAATGGAGAGGTTATCGCAGAGTGGAGTGATGGGTTTCCACTGATAGTAGCACAAGAAAATGTAGGCCCTGCTTCAGCAAGAAGGGTAGATCTAAATTTTTGGCCTGTTTCTTCTGACGTGGCCGGAACCTCAGGATGGGACGCTACAACACAAGGAACACAAATTATTGAAAATGCCGTCATTTGGATAACCGACCCCTTTAGAAAAGTTCTTATTGGAGAAATAGCTAATGATATTGGACAAAGTTATGACGTAGCGTGGGCTGACTATGATAATGATGGATTTCAAGATTTGTTTGTTCCAGAAAGAAGTGGTGCTGATAAGTTATATCATAACAATGGAGATGGGACTTTCAGTGCCATTATAGCAGGTGATTTAGGAGCAGATGCAGACGCATCATTTGGTGCCACTTGGGGTGATTACGATAATGATGGGGACCCGGATTTATTCGTTGCTGTTGGTGGCTTTACAAACAGTAACTCGAACAGATTGTATCAAAATAATGGAGATGGAACTTTCACTTCAATAACAGCTGGAGATTTAGGGTTAGATGGCATTGGTGCTTTATCAAGTGCATGGGCAGATTATAATAATGATGGTTTTTTAGATCTTGCTGTAGGGAATTATAATACGTTTCCAAGCCTCTACCAGAATAATGGCGATGGGACTTTTACTTTTGAGCCAAATTTTACGCCATTAGATGCCGTCAATTCTTGGTCTGTTGATTGGGGTGATTTCAATGGTGATAATCAACCTGATCTATATTTTAGTAACTATGGTACAGCTAACCTATTATATAGAAATGAAGGCAATGGTTTTTTTACTAAAATAACAACAGGGCCACATGTTACAGACATCAACAATAATTACAGTGCCTCATGGATTGATTATGATAATGATGGGGATCAGGATATTTTTGTACCGGTCAATGGAGGTGACAATAAGCTCTATATCAATGACGGTGCGGGCAATTTTTCTTCAGATCTTACCAACATAATCGTTACGGAACCAGGAAATTCCTGGTCAGCTTCATGGGGAGATTTTAATAATGACGGAAGAGAGGACCTTTATATTGGAAATGAATTTGATGCTGGTTCACTTTTTAGGAATAATGGTGCCGGAAGTTTTACAAAAATTAACTCAACGATAGTATCAAAAGATCGCGTCATCAATGGCTCTGGTACTTTGGCCTCGGCCTGGACTGATGTTGATAATGATGGCGACTTAGATTTGTTTACATCTAATTTTGGTGGTGAAAACCATTTTTATACAAATGAAATTAATAACGAGAATAACTGGATTGACATTAGATTAACAGGCACCATGTCTAACCTTAGCGGGATTGGTGCTCAAGTAAAAGTGACTAGAAATAATGGAAGTATATCAACCCAAATAGCGAGCACACAGAACGGAAGAGGGCAAGCTGGACAAAATATACACTTTGGCCTTGGCTCAGGCTCAGCTCGTGACATATCGGTTATATGGCCTTCAGGATTGGCGCAATCTGTGAAAGCTAGTAATAACCAAGTTATTACTATTGTAGAGGGTGAAACAACTGACAATAGACCAAAAATCATGCTTCTCGCTGCAGAAGGGAATATTCTTTGGTTCAATGATGTAAGAGATAAATTGTTAAACACAGGAGAGTTTTCAAGTATAACTTCCTACAAGGCTAATAATGGAACTCCCTCACTTTCAGTACTTGAAGAACATGATGCAGTTTTCGTTTGGTCTCAAAATGGTTTTGAAAATAATGACGCCATTGGTGACATACTAGCGGATTATATAGATGCTGGGGGACCAGTTGTTTCCGCAGTTTTTGCGACTGCTTCAATTCCAATTGGTGGTAGATTTGCCACTGATTTTCAACTATTAATTCCTGGAGGGCAGTCTTCCGGAGTTCAATTGACTCTTGGAACCATTTTACAACCAGATCATCCTACAATGAATAGAGTCTTTTCTTTTGATGGAGGTACTGCTAGCTTCAAATCAACTTCTACTACAATAACAAGTGGTTCTGAAGTTGTAGCAGAGTGGAGTGATGCTAGTCCACTAATAGTAATTAAAGAAGGTGTTGGTAATTCCAATGCAAAACGAGTAGATCTTAATTTTTGGCCTACTTCTTCTGATGCCTTCTCAGGTAATTGGGTTTCTTCAACAAATGGCGCCACTATAATTGCTAATGCCTTATTATGGACTTTGAGTGCCCCAGATCAGTTTACAAAGCTTTCAAGTTCCATTTTAAGTGCTGATTTGTCAAATTCATGGAGCAACGCTTGGGGTGATTATAATGATGATGGGAATTTAGATCTTTTTGTTGGAAATCAATTCACAACTGATTTACTGTTTCAAAATAACGGAAATGGGACTTTTACTAAAAATACTACAGACGCTTCGGTTATTCTAGACAAAAACTCAGTTGCAGCTACGTGGGGTGACTACGACAATGATGGCCATTTAGATCTCTTTGTCCCTAATGACGGAGGGCCAAACATTCTTTATAGAAATAATGGCAGTGGTCAACTTATCGAAGCAAAAAATTTCGGTGATTCAGATTTTAGCGTAGGAGCTGCTTGGGGTGATTATGACGGAGATGGATTTTTAGATCTTTTTGTTGGCAATGGAGGTAATAATAGGCTTTATAAAAATGATCAAAATGGTGATTTCATTGAAATTATAGATGGTACAATTACAGATAGCAATCCTTATTCTTATGGGGTTTCATGGGCTGATTATGATGATGATGGTTTTTTAGATTTATATGTAGGGAATGAAACGCACACTACTGCGGAATTG
>CAYGNU010000138.1:0-4669 GCA_964351175.1 uncultured Roseivirgaceae bacterium
TCAAAGAAATCGATTTAAATAAGATAAATAAGCTCTGATTACTAAAAGTAATAAAATTACCTTAATAATTGAATATTTGCTTAGCGCTTAAAATAGATTTATCTGACTACGGCTTCTTCTGAATTTAAATAATCGATAATTAAACTACTAGCACCAAGAATAGGTGCACTTTGATTTTGAAGACCTGAAGGCAATACTTGTACTTTACCTTTATATATAGGCATTAGTGTTTCTTCAAGATATTTTCTAGTTGGAGTGAAAATCAGGTCCCCAGCAAGAGATAGCCCCCCGAATAAAAAGATAGCCTCAGGGTCTGTGTGAGCCACAGTATCTGCCATTTTTGAGCCCAAAACCTGTCCAGTGTATTCAAAGGCGTCCTTTGCTACTAAATCCCCCCTAAGAGCTGATTCGGCAATCATCTTGGTGGTTAAGTCATGAAAACTAATGCCTCTCAACTCACTTTCTTCCAAATGGTCAGCCAACATCTTGTAGACTGTTCTCTTTATTCCTGTAGCAGATACATAAGTCTCCAGACACCCCCTTCTACCACAGCCACATTGTCTTCCTCTCGGATTAATAATAACGTGACCTAATTCTGCCGCAAAACCATCGTGGCCATTTACTATCTTACCATTGCAAACAATCCCAGCACCAAGTCCTGTGCCAAGCGTAATCACAATGAAGTCTTTCATTTTCTTAGCGTTACCATAGATCATTTCACCCATGGCTGCAGCGTTAGCATCATTAGTAATGATTACAGGAACATCAAAATCTTCCTTGATTATCTCTACAATTGGAATAACTCCCTTCCAACTAAGGTTTGGAGCATACTCTATCGTACCACGATAAAAGTTTGCATTCGGAGCACCAATGCCAATCCCTATAATCTTACCATTATTACCAACTTTTTCTACTCCTGCATTTATGGCTGAAGTAAGATCTTTTATGTAATCCCTAAACTCTTCATGAGTCTGTGTGGGAATTTTAGATTGAAAAAGCACCTTTCCATCTAAGTCTACCAAACCAAACTTTGTAGATGTCCCTCCGATATCAATACCCACTATTAACTCAATCATGACAAATTATATCTTTTGTTTAAATGATATTGAACCAAATCATTAATTGGCTCCTTTATTATTTTACCAACATTCAGGCCTTTCTCTTCAGCTACTTCCTGAAGAATATCTGAAAAGAAATAGGCAATAGAACCAGTGAAATGTGTTTTAACAGATTCGAACTTATTAAACTTTGTTACATATAAATCCATAAAATCACTCATCCCTTTTTTTATCATATCAATAAAATAAGGATGGTTTTTATGCTCTTGAATGAATTTCATAAATGAAGCCAGATAAACATTAGGGTATGGCTTCATATAAACATTTTCAAGAATTTCATCTTTAGTCAGGTGAAACTCATCTGTAAATGCTTTGTCCAAATCTTTTGGCAAGGTTTTGTATAGGTAAGCATGAAGTAATTGACGGCCATAATTAGAACCACCTCCTTCATCACCCAATACGTAGTCTAATGCAGGCGTTTCTTGTCGAACGATATCTCCATCAAAATAGCAAGAATTAGAACCGGTGCCTAGGATACATGAGATTGAACCCACACCCTCGTAAGTAGCCAATGCAGAGGCTACAATATCATGATTTATGTAATATTGACTTTTAGGAAATGCTCTTGTAAAAGCTCTAGAAATAACATTCTGAAAGTTTTTACTACCACAACCCGCACTGTAGATATAGGCAACTTCAAGTTGTTTATCTTTTAGGTCAGTAATATCGAGGAAGAGTTGATATATCTCCTCTTCACTATGAAAAATAGGATTAAGCCCTCCGGTACTGAAAGAATTAATGGTTTCTTTATCCTCAATGAGCTGCCAGTCGCACTTGCTCGATCCGCTGATACCAACTAATATCATTAAATGGATAGCATTTTAGAAATTCTTAATGCTTCAGGTTCTATTTCATGGTTTTTAATCATCGTAGATTTAAAATCATTATAAACCGTAATGTTATTTTGAATACCAACCATTACATCAGTTTTTCCCGCTAAGAGACCCTCTACCGCATATACTCCCATCTTGCTAGCTAGTACTCGATCGAAGTAGGTTGGCGATCCACCACGTTGCAAATGTCCTAATATTGTCACTTTGGTGTCATAATATGGAAAGCGTTTACTTACTTCTTCAGCAATTTGGAGAGCATTCCCTAATTTACCACCCTCTGCAACTACCACTAGACTTGAGCTTTTCTTACTCTCACCACCTTTATCCAACTTAGCAACCAATTCATCAATAGTTATTTCATCCTCAGGAATAATAATTGCTGTTGCACCTCCTGCAATTCCTGAATTAATGGCTATGTAACCTGAATCGCGGCCCATTACCTCAATAAAGAATAATCTATTATGTGACAAAGCCGTATCTCTGATTTTATCAACTGCATCTACCACTGTATTTGTGGCCGTGTCATACCCTATAGTAAAATCAGTTCCTGGCAAATCATTATCTATCGTTCCAGGGATACAGATAACTGGCATCTTATGTTCCAAATAAAAATTATGAAGACCTGTAAAGGTACCATCACCCCCTATAGCAACTAGTGCCTCTATGCCCCTATGCTTAAGGTTCTCATAAGCCTTCGTTCTACCTTCTTTTGTTCTAAACTCATCACTTCTTGCAGATTTTAGAATGGTACCTCCTCTTTGAATGATATTACCTACCGAACGAGCGTCCAATTCCACAATATCATCCTCTATCATCCCTTCGTAACCACGATATATTCCGAAGATTTTCTTTTTATAAAAAATACTCGTTCTTACCACTGCCCTTATAGCTGCATTCATTCCCGGGGCATCTCCCCCTGAGGTAAAAACCGCAATATTATTAATCTCTTTACTCATTAAATCAAGTTATTATTTGGCTAAAATTAATGAAGATAACATTGCAATAACCATGAATTTACACTGAATTTCAAGTAAAAAAGTATTTCATCTGGCGCAATCGTTTGAAATGAATTTAAATAATGAAAATTAATTCAATCAATTTTAGATTGTTTTTCACATAAATAAAATGAGTATGAAAATGAGGTACTACTTCATTTTTATGAAGTAGTAAATACTTTTAACTATTAACGATTGAGTCCTATAGGGTAAGGAGTGCAGCACCAAATACTCCAGCACTATCTCCAAGTTTTGGGGCTATTATATGGGTATCAAAACGTGTATTGAAAGTATATTCCTTAGCTCTTTCAACACCTTCGGTATAAATACTAGAAATATTACCAACACCTCCACCTATAACAATGACTTCAGGGTCTAGGATATTTATAATATTAGATATTGCCAAACCAAAGAAATGATGTAAGCGCTCTATGGTTTCTTTGGCATATTTATCAGTATCCAAATCGGCTACGATATTTTTTAGCTTCTTTTTTGATCCACTTACTGACTCATAATATCGCTCTAATGATGGTCCCGAAAGTATCCTTTCTATACAGCCCGACTTGCCGCAATAGCATGGACCCCCTGAGGCATCAAGAAAATTATGCCCCCATTCACCAGCTATACCTTGAAAACCTTTTATCACTTGACCATTTACTACAATGCCACCTCCAACACCAGTACCCATTATTACCCCGAAAACCGCCTCGGCATTTGGTGCAATATCTTTGACACTTCCCAGTTTAGCTTCGGCAAGGGCAAAGCAATTAGCATCATTGGCAATGACAACTTCCTTTTCAAGAAGGTTAATCAAATCCTCCAAAAAAGGTTGATGATTCAAACTGGTTGAATTACTGTTTTTAAGTAAACCCGTATGAGGATCAATAGCGCCAGGAGTACCAATACCTAAAATCTCACACTGCGCCCCGGTTTCCTTTTCCATAAGGTCAACCATTACCTTTATTCTTGATAGTATATGCTTATAACCCTTATCTCCTTCTGTATCTATCCTGTTTCTGAAAATGATTTTATCAAAATCATTTCGATCTATTATAACACCTTCAATTTTCGTCCCTCCGAGATCAATACCCCATAAATAGTTAGATGCGCTCATAATATTCTTTCAATTAAATAAACTCACTAGATACCTTCAATTCCTTATTCAGCCAATTTAGCTCACTTGCTCTTCTTTTTTCATCCCAATCAAATATCTTAGACATGTAATTCATGATAGGATCTATCAATTTGGGAATTGTTTTTATATTAAAAAACAATCTACCCGTTCTTCTCTCAAAAAAGTCTAGTGTAGATAGTACCAATTCGTTTTCTATTGTCCATTGTAATTCAGCTAGAGCCAAGCCAACTTCAGCGTCCTCCTGCTTCGATGAATTAAAAATTTCAAGAATCTCTTCACATTGTTTACCATAGTTACCTACAAGGTACTCTGCATAATATGGATCCAATCCTTTCTTGGTAATTTTCTCAGCTATAGTTGATTCATAGGTTTTAACTTCTTTCGAGTCCTTGAAAACCCCACCAGTTAAAATCAGATTCTCTGTGATACAAGGCCCTATTTTTCGATGACCTTTATCTGAAAGTTTATCACTAAGCTTATCTATTATTCTTTCCGCCATCTTTCTGTAGCCAGTTAGCTTACCACCAGCTATTGACATCAACCCACTGTCTGATTCAAAAATTTCATCTTTTCTAGAAAGCTGTGAAG
>CAYGNU010000138.1:4679-9320 GCA_964351175.1 uncultured Roseivirgaceae bacterium
TCCGGCCCAGCTAGACTCTACATCTTCAATTTTAAGCGCTATATCTGGAAAAATATGTCTAACGCCTTCAATTAGATACTCTACATCTTTCTTTTCTGTTCTCACATCATCCAGGTCACCAAAATAGTCAGTATCAGTTGTGCCTATGTACGTTACTCGATCTCTGGGGATAGCAAATATCATTCGCCCATCAGGCACATCAAAATAGACAGATTGCTTTACAGGAAACTTCTCATGGGGTAAAACAATATGAACTCCTTTTGTTGGATGTAACTTTTTACCAGACAGTGATTTATTCTTAGCTCTTAATTTATCTACCCAAGGCCCAGCCGCACTAACAGTATATGATGCACTACATTTAAAGGTTTTGTTGGTAAGTTGATCTTCACATTCAATGCCCTTAACTTTTCCACTTTCATCATAAATAAAATCCGTTGCCTCAACATAATTAATAATATGTGCTCCCTTTTTGACGGCTGTTTTAATCACTTCTATTGTTAGGCGTGCATCATCAGTCCTATATTCAGCATAAATTCCTCCACCCTCAATCTTCTCATCATGAAGAAGTGGCTCTTTCTTCATAGTCTCTTCCTTTGAAAGCATTTTTCGTTGATCTACCTTCTCTACGCCTGCAAGCACATCATATACCATCAATCCTACTGAAGTCATAATCTTTCCATATGTTCCATCCTTGATTAAAGGAAGCAGCATTCTTTCCGATTTTACAAGATGAGGTGCCAAACTATGCACTATCGCCCTTTCGTGTCCTACCTCCCTAACTAAGGCTATTTCGAATTGCTTAAGATATCTAAGTCCACCATGTATAAGCTTGGTGGATTTGCTACTTGTGCCAGAAGCGAAGTCACTTTTTTCAACCAGAGCAACTTTTAAACCTCGAGTAACCGCATCTAGCGCTATACCTGCCCCAGTAATGCCCCCTCCTATTATAATAAGGTCATATTTTTCTGAAGATAAATGATCAATTAGTACTTCTCTATTTCTTGCATCAAATAAATTCATTATTCTTTTTCTAACCAGTTAAATGTTCTCTTGACAGCACTTTGCCATTGTGCGTATCTTTTTAATCTATTTTCATTAGGCCAATTTGGCTTATATACTTTATCAACATCTTGTATAGATTGAAGTTTAGTTTTATCAAATAATTTAACACCATAGCCTGCTAATAGTGCAGCGCCCAATGCGGTAGATTCTGTGATTGCAGGCCTTACTACCCCCACACCAAGCAAATCAGCCTGAAACTGCATTAAATAATTATTTGATACTGCTCCCCCATCTACCTTAAGTTCCTCCAGCGTTATTCCGCTATCCTTCTGCATGGCATCAAGTATGTCTTTGGTTTGAAAAGCCATAGATTCAATGGCCGCTTTAGCTAGATGTGCGGGATTAGTATCTCTAGTCAGTCCGAAGATGGCGCCACGTGAATATTGATCCCAATAAGGTGCACCTAAACCTGTAAAAGCGGGTACCAAAATAATATCTTCATTATCAATGACACTTTCTGCCATAGCTTCTGTCTCGCTAGCTGATTTGATGATACCCAGTCCATCACGAAGCCATTGTATTACGGCTCCTGCAACAAAGACACTTCCCTCGAGAGCGTACGTAACTTCGCCATCAATGCCATATGCTATTGTGCTCAATAATCCATTTTTAGACTTACAAACCTCGCTGCCGGTATTCATCAACATAAAGCATCCTGTACCATAAGTATTCTTGGCCATACCGGGCTCTAAGCAAGTTTGTCCAAATAAGGCAGCTTGCTGATCTCCTGCAATACCATGAATAGGAATATTGTGTCCATTATACTGCCAATCACCAAAATAATCTGCAGAGCCTTTAACTTCAGGGAGCATGCTTTCGGGGACATTTAGCATCTTCAAAAGCTTTTTATCCCACTCTAAGTCTTTTATGTTGTACATTAATGTACGACTTGCATTAGTGCAATCTGTGGCGTGCTCTTTGCCATTGGTAAGCTTCCAAACCAGCCAGCAATCCACCGTTCCAAATAGAAGATCACCTGCATCGGCCTTCTCTCTGGCACCATCAACATTTTTGAGCATCCAGTTGACCTTGGTTCCTGAAAAGTACGAATCCAGTACCAAACCAGTATTATCTTTGACATAAGACTCATACCCCTCCTCTTTTAGCTTATCGCAGAAGGCTGATGTCCTTTTATCTTGCCAAACGATTGCTTTGTATATCGCTTTACCAGATGATTTTTCCCAAACAATAGCAGTCTCCCGCTGATTGGTTATTCCAATGGCAGCTATCTCTGTGGCGTTGATATTATTATTTTCTATTAAGTCAATTAATACTTTTTGCTGAGATTCCCATATCTCTTCCGGGTCATGCTCAACCCAACCAGACTTAGGGAAATATTGTTTAAATTCTTGTTGCTCCATGGCAACCATTTTGGCATTAGAATCGAAAAGAACAGCTCTAGAGCTTGTAGTACCTTGATCAATAGCAATAATATATTTACTCATTTTTACTTCTTATTTTTTACAATCGCCATGATAACTGCGATAAGACTTAAAACCAAAACAATAGAATAATACCACTCAAACTGATTGATGAACAACCATTTATAAAGAACAGCACCTAACAGTCCTCCTAATAAAGGACCAAATATTGGCACCCAACTATATGCCCAATCAGAAGAGCCTTTGCCAGATATTGGTAGAAAAAAATGAGCTAACCTAGGGCCAAAATCCCGTGCAGGGTTGATAGCAAAACCGGTAGTCCCACCAAGACTTAAACCTATAGATACTATTAGCACTCCCACTACCAATGGATTCAGTCCTTCTGTAAAATTGTTGGCACCAATAAAAAGTAAAGACATAATTAATACTGCAGTGCCAAGCATTTCACTAATAAAATTTGAAGCGTAGCATCTAATAGCAGGAATAGTACTGAAAACTGCTAGTTTAGCCCCCTGATCTTCAGTTTTCTTCCAGTGGGGAAGAAAGTGTAGCCATACAATGGATGATCCTACTGCTGCCCCTAGAATTTGAGCCAAAATATATCCTGGAACCTTGTACCATTCAAAGTCACCTACGAAAGCTAAACTTAGTGTTACTGCAGGGTTGATGTGCGCACCACTGATATTGCCAACCGCATAAATAGCTAAAGTAACCGCTAGCCCCCAGGCTATAACTACTACCAGCCATCCGGCATCAAAAGCTTTTGAATCTTTAAGAAGAATAGAGGCCACAACGCCTGAGCCAAGTATCATAAGAATCATCGTACCTATGAACTCTCCAAGATATATAGACATGTTTATTATTAGTTTGTTTAGATAAATACTTACAACAATTCACCATTCTCTTAAAATGAATGAATTGTGAATTACGAACTAATAATAATACTAACTTAAGCACCATTATCATAAGAAATAAGGCTTAAATTGAGCAAAAATCGATTGAATTGTTAATTTTCCAGGTCTGGCATTACAGTTTTTTGCCTATCTAAAATTGCCTGAAAGGCAAGAGCAACACCATTACTCCAACCGAAGCCATCCTGTAGTGGGTACTCTCCGCCACCTGCAAGCAGATCAGTATCAGCAACATTATACTTTTCCATCATTTTACCGGTGGATTTATAGACCTCATCATTTCTCTTCAACCATCTGGACATAGCCTCCAGACCTTCTTCATTATATTCATAATTATAAAGTCCGTTGACAGTTATCCATTGCAAAGGAGCCCACCCGTTCGGGTAATCCCATTGTTGTCCGGTATTATTGAGTGTAGTCACGAAGCCCCCATCCTTAAGGAAATCTGCCACAAGTTTTTGTGCCGTTCTTTTCGCTTGCTTTTTAGAAGCTATTTGAAAGTAAAGTGGGTAGGCAGCTGCAAGAGAATAAATGCCTGTTGGTGTTTTATCGATGAAATTATAGTCTATGAAAAAGCCTACTTCCTCATCCCAGAGATACTTATTAATAGCTTCCTTTCTATTTGCAGCTCTTTCAAGGAAGTAATCGGCACTATCCAACTGTTCATTCCAGTTGTAACCCTGGGCTATTTTCAATTCAAGATGATACATCAAGGAATTAAGGTCCACAGGAAGAATATTGATGGTCTGAATAGTACTTATATTCTTACCATCGGCAAACCAACGACTACTAAAATCCCAACCTGACTCTGCTCCTGCTCTCAGATGTTTATAAGCAATTTTTTCATCCAGTCCATAGTCATGAACAAGCTCATAATCTTCCTTAAAAGATTCTGGTCTGGGTCCATCATTATTATCATAATATCTATTAAATATGGTTCCGTCCTCTAATTTCACCACTCTTTTAACACTTTCACCGGCTTCTAAATCGGTTACGCCATCCATCCAAAAATTATACTCCTTAACGAGATAAGGAAGATAAGACAAGTATTTATTTCTATTGTCCGAGTATAACCTAGACAATACTACTGAATAAAATGGTGGTTGAGACCTACCATTATAATATGCCCTATTCCCATTGGGAACAAAGCCTATTGAATCAATTAGGAATGAAAAATTATCCAGCATATTGCCAGCCATCTCCTTTTTATTGGCTTCTATCAATCCTTCAATAGTAAAATAGCTGTCCCAATAATAAATTTCCCTGAATCTTCCACCAGGCACTAC
>CAYGNU010000139.1:0-9315 GCA_964351175.1 uncultured Roseivirgaceae bacterium
GAAATATACAATACTAACTATTGGCCTTCTATTTATGTCTATTTCTTTAATGGCTCAGAAAGATATGCCTTCATTTAAGGTGTTGACCTATAACATTAAGTTTGATGATAAAAATGATTCATTAAACAATTGGGATAAAAGAAGAGATGAAGTTATTGGTCTGCTCAAATACCATGCGCCATTACTCTTTGGTACTCAGGAAGGACTGCACCACCAAATGGAAGACATTAAATCGGGACTTTCAGATTTTGAATATATTGGAGTAGGCCGTGATGATGGAAAGCAAAAGGGCGAGTACTCGGCTTTTTTCTATCATACCAAATATTTTAAACCCATAAAGTCAGGAACATTTTGGCTCTCCGAAACGCCAGAGACACCCTCTAAAAGCTGGGATGCAGCGTTGCCAAGATTGTGTAGCTGGGCAGAATTAGAACACATTGACTCTATAAAACGATTCTTTATATTCAACACCCATTTCGATCATATGGGCGTGGTAGCTCGAGAAAAAAGCATTGGAGTTATCATTAATAAAATAAAGGAAGTGGCACCAAATGCTCCTGTGGTGGTTACTGGCGATTTCAATTTTACTGATGACGCAAAGCCGTATAAAGACATGACTCAGTTTCTTCGAGATTCCAGACTGATTTGTGACATTCAGCCCTATGGACCAGGGGCTACTTTCAACGCTTTTCATTTTGAAAAAATGCCAGACCGAAGAATTGATTATATTTTTGTCAATGCATCATTTGATGTATTGAGTTATGCTACTCTTACAGATAGCAAAGATATGGCCTATCCGTCTGATCACTTTCCTGTGCTAGTTGATATAAGATTCAGTGAAGGGAATAAATAATTAGTCCAAGGTCTCAGATTTATTCGCCAATTGCCCGCAAGCTGCATCTATGTCTTTCCCTCTGCTTCTTCTAACCGTTACTGAGATATCATTTTGTTTAGTCTTAATTTATAAAAATTCTGACTTATTTTTATAGATAATGCAAACTCTAAATGATTAAAAATTAATTCAATGAATTATAGCCCTGAATACTTAAAATGCAGGATATCGTATATAATATTCATTTTGATAACATCAATATTTCTATTTCAATGTCAAAGTAAAGAGTCTGATACTTGGTCTGGGCTGGCAAATAAACAAAGGACCTATACAAAGAAATTCTATGATTCCATTTCTTTCGAGCTTTGCAAATTGTACTCCTCTGATCAAGGAATTAGAGAAAGGAATTTATTTGATAACACTAGCAATAATATTATTAGAAAGATTGATTCAAGTAATTTTGCTCAGTTATTGAATATTATAGAGCTGATAGGTGTGCCAAAAGTAGAGAAATTAGGGCAAGAGAATTTCTCTAATGAGTGTGTTGAAGGAGCGTTTGGAGCGATTCTTCTTCATAACCCTCACATACTTGTAAATGATAAAAATACCATGAATATTTTTATTGGTTTGGTTGAGAATGGAGATTTAAAACCGGAAGCACTGGCAACAATTTTAGATAAATACTATTGGTCGAAAAGCGGAGGTAGTAGAATTATGTATGGATCTCAATTTGGAAAGCCATGCATTAATGATAGTATTGAAACTAATAAGTTAAGGCAAGAAATAGGTTTATCACCCATCACAGCTGCTGAGTTTAAAGATTGTGACTGATCTAATTTTGAAATCAAACGTCACAAATTTAAAACTAATTATGATACTCATAAGTCTTAAATAGTCTCCGACTTATTTGCCAACTGCCCGCAAGCAGCATCGATATCTTTACCTCTGCTTCTTCTAACAGTTACTGAGATATCATTTTGCTCTAGCAACTTAACATAAAGACTTATTGCTTCAGGCTCTGCCTGCTGAAATTCACCATCATCGATAGGGTTGTATTCAATCAGATTCACTTTTGAAGGTATGATTTTGCAGAACTCTACTAATGCTTCTGCATCTTCCTTTTTGTCATTGAGTCCTTTCCAAACCACATACTCATAGGTCACTTTGCGTTTGGTGAGTTGGTACCAATGCTTGAGTGCATCAGCCAAATCATCTAATGGACTTGATTGGTTGATCGGCATAAACTGAGACCTCTTTTCGTCAATGGCCGAGTGTAATGAGATGGCCAGATTAAACTTAACCCCATCATCAGCCAATTTCTTTATCATCTTAGGAATACCTACCGTACTTAGCGTTATTCGCTTGGGTGACATGCCCAGGCCCTTGTCGCCAGTAATCTTGTCGATAGCAGCAATTACATTATTATAATTAAGCAAAGGCTCACCCATGCCCATAAACACAATGTTAGTCAGAGGCCTTCCAAAAAACTGATCACCTTGCTCTTTAATAGCTACTACCTGATCATAGATCTCATCGGGATTCAGATTACGCATTCTTTTCAAACGCGCAGTGGCGCAGAAATGACAATCGAGGCTACAACCTACTTGAGATGATATACAAGCAGTAATTCTTTTGTCAGTCGGTATCAGTACTGACTCTACCGTCATGCCATCAAAAAGCTTTACGGCATTTTTAATGGTACCATCGTTACTCCGCTGCATGTCATCCACAGCTATATGGTTAATCACAAAATCCTTCTTGAGTTGCTCTCTGGTAGATAGAGAAAGGTTGGTCATTTGATCAAAATCTTTGGCAGATTTCTTCCATAACCATTCATCAACCTGCTTCGCTCTGAAGCGCTTATCGCCAATGCTTTCGAAATAATCACCGATTTGATCAACACTGAGTTGTCTGATGTCCTTAGATATTGTAGTGCTCATTGCCTACAAAGATACTACTCATAGCTCACAACTCGCAACTCATGACTAAAAGCTCACAGCCCAGACAATCTTTCCAGTAATTCTTTAGGCACTACCGCTAATTTTTTCTCTTTATAATAAAAACACACTATCCCAGTCTTACCTCTGGCTACTTCAGCACCTGAGTCCACATTGGTTAGCTGATAATAAAAGTCAAATCCATACTTATTGAAATCATCAACAGCGATACTAATTTCCAACGTATCACCATAAAACCCTTCCGATTTATATACTACTGCTGCATCAGCTACAATAAGTCCGATACCTTCAGCTATTGACAATTCATCTTTAAACCCTATGGCATTGATCAATTTCATTCGCCCTTCTTGCATGATAGTGAGCATGGCATCATTACCCACGTGTCCGCCATAATTCACGTCTGAGATCCTTACTTCATATTGGTATGAAAAGATGAATTTATCTGGAAGGTCAAGTTTAATTCTAGCCATTGATTTTCTGTTTTGCCGAAGATAATCATGTTCTATAAAAGCGACAAGTTGCTAGTCTTTATCAATCAAAATCATAAAATATTGCCATATTGACATAAAATATTACAAACAGGTTATTCTTATAAGTCATAATGGCTGAATTCGCTCATTGGAGTACTATTTGACCAATGAAAGGTGGAGGAATTAATAAAATGAATTTTGATAAATATACAGTAAAATCTCAGGAGGTGCTTCAGAAAGGAGCTGAAGTAGCTACTGGTTTCGGACAGCAGGCTATTGAGCCTGGGCATTTGCTTAAAGCGATATTGACTTCAGATGAAAATCTGGTTTCTTTTTTAGTTAAAAAGATGAATGTCAATTTGCAACATCTCAATACAAAGCTTGAAGAAATAATTGCAGCTTACCCAAAAGTAAGCGGGCAGCAACCGTATTTATCTAATGATGCTGCTGCTGCGCTGCAGAAGGCAGAGAAGGAACTCAAAACATTTAATGATGAATATATTGCCGTAGAGCACATCATTTTAGGGTTACTTCAAGGCAAAGATAAAGTAGCTTCATTACTTAAAGACGTAGGCTTTGAATACAAAGGCTTATTAACCGCTATTAAAGAATTAAGAGGTAATAGCAGGGTAACAGATCAAAATGCTGAGTCTAAGTACAAGTCTTTGGAACGATATTCAATTAATCTTAATGAACAAGCTAAAAAAGGCAAAATAGATCCGGTCATTGGGCGTGATGATGAGATAAGGAGGGTACTTCAAATATTATCTAGACGTACTAAAAACAATCCTATTTTGTTAGGTGAACCGGGAGTTGGTAAAACAGCTATTGTAGAAGGCATGGCTCAAAGGATTGTTGATGGTGATGTGCCTGAAAATTTGAAGAGTAAAATCCTCATTTCTTTGGATATGGGTCTTCTTGTAGCTGGCGCAAAATATAAAGGTGAATTTGAAGAGCGATTAAAAGCAGTTATTAAGGAAGTTACAGATTCAGATGGCGAAATCATCTTGTTTATCGATGAGATTCACACGCTTATAGGAGCTGGAGGTGGAGAAGGAGCAATGGATGCTGCAAATTTGTTAAAGCCCGCATTAGCGAGAGGAGAGCTTCATGCAATCGGTGCCACTACCCTTAAGGAATACCAAAAATATGTTGAGAAGGATAAGGCGCTTGAAAGAAGGTTTCAGTCTGTTATAGTTGATGAGCCAAGTCAAGTTGATGCAATTTCAATTTTAAGGGGGATTAAAGAAAAGTATGAACTACACCACGGTGTAAGGATTAAAGATGATGCCGTGATAGCTGCGGTAGAATTATCTAGTAGATATATATCTGACAGATTTTTACCAGATAAAGCCATCGACTTAATGGATGAGGCTGCGGCAAAACTTCGCCTGGAAATGGACTCAATGCCAGAAGAATTAGATGAGTTGAACCGCAGAATTATGCAGTTTGAAATTGAGCGGGAGGCTATTAGAAGAGAGAAGGATAAGGATAAAGAAAGAGATTTAACCAAATTTATTGCTGATTTAACTGAAAAAAGAGATGGTCTAAAAGCCAAGTGGGAGAATGAAAAATCAATTGTTCAAGGCATAAGAGATGAAAAAGAGAAAATTGATAAGCTAAAGTTTGAAGCTGAGCAAGCTGAGAAGTCAGGAGACTTTGGTAAGGTAGCTGAGATTAGATATGGAAAGCTTGTTGAAGCTGAACAGCATCTTGAAGAATATCAAGCTAAAGTAAAAGAACAGCAAGGAAACAATGCTATGCTGAAAGAGGAAGTTGATAGTGAAGATATAGCTGAAGTAGTAGCACGATGGACCGGAATACCGTTGTCCAAAATGTTACAGAGTGAAAGAGAAAAACTATTGTTACTTGAGGACGAGTTGGGTAAGCGAGTGGCAGGTCAGGAGGAAGCTATTAAGGCGCTTTCTGATGCGGTAAGAAGAAGTAGAGCGGGGTTGCAAGATCCTAAAAGACCAATAGGCTCTTTTATTTTCTTAGGAACAACAGGAGTAGGTAAAACGGAGCTATCAAAAGCTCTTGCTGAATATCTCTTTAATGATGATAATGCTATGGTGCGAATAGATATGTCTGAATATCAGGAAAGGCATTCTGTGAGTAGGTTAGTGGGGGCGCCTCCGGGATATGTAGGATATGATGAGGGCGGTCAATTAACGGAAGCCGTGAGAAGAAAGCCTTACTCTGTTATTCTGCTAGATGAGATAGAAAAAGCACACCCTGATGTATTTAATATTTTATTACAAGTGCTTGATGAAGGTAGATTGACTGATAATAAAGGTAGAGTGGCCAACTTCAAAAACACCATCATCATCATGACTACCAACATGGGTTCTCAAATTATTCAAGAGAATTTTGAGAATATGAATGATGAGAATATTGAGGAGGTGATAGAGAAAACTAAACTGGAAGTTTTTGAGGTATTGAAGAAGTCAGTAAGACCAGAGTTCTTGAATAGAATTGATGAGACAATCATGTTCAGACCATTGTCTAAAAAGGATATTAGAAAGATTGTAAATATTCAATTCAAACATCTTCAAAATACCTTGGCCGAAAGTGGTGTTAAAATTGAAATCTCTGATAAGGCTCTTGATCAACTCGCTAAGCTAGGGTATGACCCTCAATATGGGGCAAGACCATTGAAGCGAGTTCTTCAGAAAGAACTACTTAATGAACTTTCTAAAGAAATATTAGCAGGTAGAATCAATAAAGACAGCTTGGTTGGCGTTGACTTATCAACTGATGGAAAAATAGAGTTTTTAAATCTCGACACAGTTAAAATCTAGTTTTGTTGAATGGTTGAAAAGTCTTGATTGATGCGTTACTCATTGGCGCATCTGTCAGGGCTTTTTTTATAAATGCCCTTCTTCTACATTGAAGAACCTCTTCAATTTTACTACAGAATTTTTATTGGTAATCATAATAAGATAATCACCCTCAGCGATTTTTACGGTCTCTTCAGGGTTTTTCATAAGCTTCCTTTCGGTGCCAGATATCTTAACTATACCAATGAGAATAACATTAAACTCCTTTTTCATGTCATAGAATACTTTGTCATAGTATTGATCTATAAAAGGGTTGTCTTCTATAACCTTGTACTGCTTAATATCATAATGCTCATTAGTTTGAGGATAGGCTATAATTTCTTCAGAGTATATAGCTACATCAGGCTCGAAAATGTAACTCGCTAAAAGCCGTGATGCTATTTCATGTTTTGACACGGCATATGTAACACCTGCACTTTGGAAAGTACTTTTCAGGTTAGCATTATCAAGCGTAACTACGAAATTGAGATTGTCAAAATGCTTCTTAAGATTAAGAACGTAAACCAGCTTTTCTGTATCATCATTTAGGTTGACAAACACAATAGAGCTCTCTAGAATATTCATTTTATTGAGGTACTCGAAGTTGTTGTAATCTGAGAATAATGTAAAGACGTTCTTTTTAGGATAGTATTCCTGAATAATATCAATATTGTCCTTCTCCTTAGTCACAATAGCGATGCTTCTGCCTGCAGCAATAAGCTGGTCAACTACGGCTTTTCCAAAGTCTGACCAACCAATCATAACTACATGATTGGTAAAATTTGTTCCATTCATACCCAATTTATTATGTTCTTTAATAGTATTCATCATACTGCTTATCTGGCCAATAATTACACCATAGAAACCAAGACTCGCCAGTAAAAAGATAGAGGCAAACATTTTACCCTCTTGTGTAACAGGATGTAAATCACCATAACCGACAGTGGTAAGTGTAACGATTGAAAACCAAATGGCATCACCATAATTTTTGATTTTAGCAGCCGGATCACCTGCCTCAATTCTTATCAATATTGCTAACAGCGCTATATAGCAAACGATAAACAGGACAACGACAGAAAAAAAGCGTAAATAATTGGGTTTCTTCATTTTACAACTATCAAATTCTAAGATAGTAAAATTGGAATCGTATAAAAGTGTTCAACATTGATTTTAATTGAGATGTTTAAGAATAGTAATGATTTGGGTCATGGAAATGCTTAGATAAAATTGCATGCTAAAACCTATTACGAATTAATTCGTAATAAACTTGGATAAGTAAATTAGCTAGGCTATAATTGTAGTACGAATTAATTCGTAGATAATATGATACCACAACCAACAGAAAAAGAATTAGATATTTTGCAGGTATTATGGGCTAAAGGTCCGCAAACTGTGAGAGAGGTAAATGATCAACTGCAGTCAGAGAAGGAGGTGGGTTATACCACTACTTTAAAGATATTACAGATTATGCATGACAAGGGGTTGGTGTCGCGAGAGCTTAACGGCAAAACTCATATTTATAAGTCGCTTATTTCTGAATCGGCTACTCAGCAAAAGATGCTTGATAAGGTTGTAGATAAAGTGTTTAAAGGTTCTGCCATGAATCTTGTGATGCAGGCATTAGGCAATAGTAAATCAACAGACAAAGAGCTGGATGAAATTAGAGCTTATATTGATCAGCTTAAAAACGAGAATAATGATTGATCTGGCACAAAAAATAGAATCAGTGATTCCTACTTTAGGTTACACATTGTTACACTCAGTATGGCAAGGTCTTCTGATCTATTGCTCATTATTTTTAATATTAACAATCTTAAAAGTTAATAGTAGTAAGACTAGATATTCGTTTTCAGTGGCAGCACTATCATTGTATTTAGTGGCTACTATTGCTACTTTTTTCTGGTTGTATAATCCCATAACACAAGGTGAACTAGAGATCAGAGGTATTCATATTTTGTTTGATTATGAGCTAGTCACTATAAATGATTTCTCATTCTCAATATGGCTGTCGCAAAACATGAATATCATTCTGATTATTTGGTCTGCAGGAGTCTTAATGATGACATTGAGGCTTTTGGGAGGATGGTACTTGCTCATTAGAATTAAGCAAGGTGCTCTGGCCTGTACCAATGAAGTATGGCTAGGTAAATTAGAGCTATTAAAATCCAGATTATCAATTGCCACTAATATTGTCTTGAAAATTTCAAATAGAGTAGACGTTCCGATGGTATTTGGCACATTAAAGCCCATCATAATTTTACCTACCACACTACTCACAGGCTTATCCGATGAGCAGCTTGAAATTATCCTTGCTCATGAGTTAGCTCATGTTAAAAGATACGATTTCATCATTAATGTGCTTCAACATTTGGTGGAGATTGTATTCTTCTTCAACCCATTTGTATGGTTGATTTCTAATCTCATTAGAACCGAAAGAGAAAATGCCTGTGATGATTTGGCACTTTCTGTATCAGGTGATTCTTATAGCCTTGCAGCAACACTACTTCGTGTAGAGGAGATTCGCAGGCAACCTCAACTCGCATTATATTTCTCAAACAATAACAACATATTTCACAGAATTAAACGATTAACAGGTATGAAAACTCAAAATTTATTCGATGCCAGAATGGTCATGCTGGTATTATTTGCAGCCTCTTTAATGAGCTTCGGTTGGTATTCCATAAATGCCAAAAAGGAAAATATAGAACCTACAGAAGTTGAATTTTTAGATGAATCGAAGATTGATGTTAAGGTAGAAGTAGATCCACAGGTAGATCCACAAGTAGATTTGGAAGTAGATATATCTCCATTAGTAGCTCAAGAAACTATTGCAAAGACTGATTCAAAAATTGTCAAAGTACCAAGGCTTGGTTTAGTTGAAGCTGCTGTTGATACTACAAAAGAAGATGAGGACGATTGGCGTAAAATGGATAGAAAACCACCTATGCCACCGCTACCTTCTATTGCACCAAGGGTTATGAATGAATGGTCTGAAGCTTTCGCAGAAAAATTTGCCAAACAGTTTTCCGACTTCTATGAAGAACATAAAGAAGAGATGGAGGAAATGATGGCTGAACTGCAAGAGTCAATGGAATCTGCAGATTTTGAACACATTAGAGATTTTAAATACGCCAAGGAAATGGCACTAAGAAATAAGGAAATGGCACTAGCTAGCAGTCAAGAATGGAGGATTAATGAGCAGCAGTTAAGAGAAGAAACTGAAAGGGCAATTGTAT
>CAYGNU010000140.1:0-9271 GCA_964351175.1 uncultured Roseivirgaceae bacterium
CAATAAAGTTTTATCAATGACTTCTGAGCATATTTCTGCCTATTGTTTGACAATAGAACCACAAACCGCCTTTGGTAAATGGGTGAAAAAAGGTAAAATTACTCCTGTTGAGGATGATTATTCAGCTACACAATTTGAAACGATGATTGATGTGCTTGGTAAGCAAGGATTCGAACAGTATGAAGTTTCCAATTTTTGTAGAGATGGTAATTACTCAAAACACAATACTTCCTATTGGCAGCAAAAACCTTATTTAGGCGTGGGCCCTGGAGCTCATTCTTACAACTTGGTGAGCCGACAATTCAATATTAGGAATAATCCAAAGTATATTGAATCATTAAAAAATGACAGTATTCCATTTGAAATTGAAAACTTGTCAAAAAATGATACTATCAATGACTATATTCTTACATCCATTCGCACAAAATGGGGAATTGACCTACAAAAGCTTGAAAATATTGGATACCGTAATGATCAAAAATATATCCATTCGCTTCTAACTAATAAACTAGCTCTTAAAGAGAATAATAACTTAATACTAACTTCTGCCGGAAAGCTACTAGCTGATAAAATATCATCAGACATGTTTTTAATTGACTGAAATGAAAATTGAACTTCTCCATAATCACAAGAATTATGAAGCTGACTTTAGTCAGCCCATTGATATTTCTATTCCTATAAAAAATGGTAAAGAGAACCCAAATTGCTATTATGCCACTGATGTTGAATTTAAAACCATAAGAAGTGGTGACTTTGTTGGTAGTGTGGCCTTGGGAGGCTCTGTAAATTATCGAGAAGTTCGTTTAACTCCTCATGGCAATGGCACTCATACTGAATCGTTTGGCCATATAAGTGCAGATGAAACTGCCAACATTAACCATATGCTTCCTTCATTTCATTTTATAGCAGAGGTTATTACACTGAATATTTCCAATTCAGGTGAGGATGAAGTTTTGACAGTCGAAGATTATAATCAAAAGAGAAAGTTTAAAACTGAAGCTGTTGTTATTCGAAGTGCTCCCAATAGTAAAGATAAATTGACCAGAAAGTATTCTGGTACTAATCCTCCTTACCTAGATCATCGCATTACTTTAAAATTAAAAGAGGAAGGTGTGAAACATTTGTTAATTGATTTGCCTTCTTTAGATAAGGAAGTGGATGGCGGAGCTCTTCTTGCACATAAAGCATTCTGGAATATGCCAGGTCAGATAAGAAAAGATTGTACAGTCACTGAACTTATCTTTGTAGATAACAGTATTGAGGATGGCATTTATTTACTTAACCTCCAAGTTATTAATATAGAAATAGATGCCAGTCCTAGCCGACCAATACTATATAAATTAAAAGCAGTTTGAAATTCCTGCGTTTTTTTGAAAAATTGGAATAATTTAGAGTTTATGACCAGTGAAGAAAAGAAAGCTTATTTACTCCTAAAGTCAGTTATTTTCCATTACCATGGGCTAGATGACGATGAGAGGGATAATTTGAATGCAACTGCTGAAGAGTTAGATGGTCATGAAGAGTTAGAATGGGCAAACGAATTCATAGCAAAGGATTATTTTAACTCATTTGAAAGAGCAAGAGAATACTTGAATGATATTGTAGGTGATTACCCAAAAGAAAAAAGGGTGATGTACATAGATATGGTTTGGCAGGCCAACAACCTTAAAGGTTATGTCACAGAGCTTGAAGCTACCGCTATGCTAAAGTTAGCTAAAGACTGGAATGTTGAAGCTGAACTTATTGAATTCATTAAGAAGCTTTCGCAGAGCTAATCAAAGACTCATCATGTCCTTGAACTTAGCTGCCTGACGTCTACTTACTTCAACTTTATCACCTCCTTTTAGGCGAACCATCAAACCACCATTGAACCATGGTTCAATACTCTCTACCCAGCTTAAATTAATAATATGCTTTCGGCTGGCTCTGAAGAAACTTCTAGTATCTAATTTTTCATCCAAAGCATTTAGAGACTTATGTATCATAGGCCTATTATTATCAAAATAAACCTTGATGTAATTACCATCGGATTCAAATACACGAATATTTGAAAGGCTCACAAACCAACATCTATCGCCATCCTTTACGAAAACTTGGTCTTCTAGTCCTAATTTTTTATCGGTTATATCTACTGTCTTGGCCTTAGTTGTCCCCTCTGGAAGTTTAGATATACTATCTCGTAACCTGTCATCCTGTATAGGCTTTAAGAGATAATCCAGCGCATTAACTTCAAAGGCTTTAAGCGCGAACTCATCGTATGCTGTAGTGAATATGACTTTTGGCACATCGTCTAACATTTCAAGTAACTCAAACCCCGTTTTACCTGGCATCTGAATGTCTAGAAAAAGTAAATCTGGAGATAGTTCATTGATCATTTCAAAAGCTTCATCCGCATTAGCTGCTTCTCCAATGATTTCTATATTATCATATTCCTCAAGAAGAGTGTTCAATTCCTTCCTTGCTAATCTTTCATCATCAACTATTAGTGCTCTCATATTTTTTCTTTGGAATGATTAATTCTGTTAAAACTATATTTGGCTCCTCATTAAATATTTGAAGAGATGCATTATCACCAAAAAGCAGCTCCAATCTTTGGCGTGTATTCTTCAAGCCTAGCCCTGGCTTGTTTTTAGACGTACCATTGAGCTTAAAGGTACCACTATTTCTTATTTGTATTTTAAATTTATCCTGATCTACAATAGTTTTTAAATTAATACTCCCACCTTCTTTAAGCCTAGAAATACCATGCTTAACTCCATTTTCAACTAATGTCTGAAGCATTAACGGTGGAACGAAAAACATGTTGGAGTCTGGGTGAATGTCATAACTTGTTCTTAATCGCTCTTCAAATCTTATGGTCTCCAAACCTAAATAATCCTTTACAATCTTTAACTCTTCATCAAACCTTGTAACTTTCTTTTTATCAGAGATCAGTGAATTACGCAGGATGTTACTGAGTTGGGTTATTGAATTTTTAGACTTTTTAGGGTTTTCATCAACTAGAGCTCTGATACTATTTAATGCGTTAAAAATGAAATGAGGGTTGAGCTGCGATTTTAGATTATTAAGTTCTATTTCATTCATAGCTGCCTGATGTTTCAAGGAAGTATTATACCGCTCAAAGTAGTGATAAATAAAGTAAAGCACTGACCACAGAAAAAATATCAAAGCAAAAACTGATGACAAACCTAGTAAATTAGAAAGGCTCCAGGCTAATTTTGGGTTATACATGCCCAGAGGTACAGAAATCATCATTCTTAA
The DNA here is from genome assembly GCA_964351175.1 of uncultured Roseivirgaceae bacterium. Taxonomy (GTDB): domain Bacteria; phylum Bacteroidota; class Bacteroidia; order Cytophagales; family Cyclobacteriaceae; genus Fulvivirga. Next base: position 3,262 of record CAYGNU010000140.1, read on the forward strand.
AATGTATACTACTACTGCCAATATAAATACAGAGGCAACTACGCGAGGTATGAGCTTGGCCATATTAAGCGCTAGCCAGCTTTTAGCAATAATAAAATTTCTAAATAAATGGGTAGTGATTAGGAAAAGTACAGCTTCTAAAATCCAGAAGATAATCTGAAAGGTAGACAGATTCATGTCTCCCAAAAGAAGGAAGCCTAGTATTTGGACGAATGCAAAAGCAAACCATCCTCCAATCTGTAGTGACCAATATAGTTTAAGCTTATTCAAGGTTTTTCCTAATCAGATATCAAAATTAGGTAAAAACGAACTAGCAGATAATTATTTTTTTATCAGTGGAATAAATAGATTTTTGAAAGGTACTAGGTGTCGGTTCTAGCCAAAAACAATAATAAAAACCCAGCTGCAAAAATTAACACCCAAGAAAGAATGGTCAGTAGTCTTTTATTTTTCGGAAAAACATCGTTCTTAATTAAGCCCATGACTATAAAGGCCAAGCCAGCAGAACTATATAACCCAAACTCCCAATATTCAGGAACAGTAAGTTGATAGATAGAAAATGCAATCATAATTAACCCGATGATGTACTGGCTATTTTTTGTCATTCCGCTTTCTTATTTTTTGGAACAAACTTACGAATGATCAGTCGAGTGCCTTTATCATAGGTGAAATAATTCCACACCCAGTTACTAAAAACCATTAATCGATTTCTAAAACCAATGATAGAAATTAAATGTACAAACATCCAAATTAACCATGCAAAAAAGCCTCCAAAGCGCAAATTTCCTGGTAAGTCCACAACTGCCTTATTTCTGCCTACAGTTGCCATAGACCCTTTATCGCTATATTTAAATGGTTGTAATTCCTTGCCCCGAAGAAGGTTCTTAATATTTTTAGCTAAATGATCACCCTGTTGAATGGCCACTGGTGCTAACATTGGATATCCCTTTTCATGGCCTTCGCCTTTCATAAAAGCGATGTCGCCAATAGCAAAAAGATCCTTAAGCCCCACTACTTGATTAAAATCGTCCACTAAAATTCTCCCTCTTTCTATTGAATTTTTAGGGAGTCCGTCTGGAAAATTTCCTTCAACCCCTGCAGCCCAAATTAATGTATGTGTTCTTATTTCTTCACCATTATTCAGTTTAGCTACAGTACCGTCATAAGACTGAACTAGTGTGTTCAGTTGAACATTTACATCAAACTTCTTCAAGTATTTTAAAGCCTTATCGGAAGCAAACTCAGACATACCCCCAAGCAGTCTTCCAGATCCTTCAAGTAAGGTGATGTGCATCTCATCAAAATTTAATTCAGGATAATCGTTAGGAAGAATATTTTTCTTTAACTCACCTAAAGCGCCAGAAACCTCTACACCTGTAGGTCCTCCACCAACCACCGCTATATTCATTCTTGATTTTATTTCGGCTTTATCATTGGATATTGTAGCAGCCTCAAAATTTTGAAGAATGTGGCTTCTTAGATCTAGTGCCTGTGGTATTTGCTTTAAGGGAAATGCATTCTGCATAATTGATTCATTCCCATAATAGCTCGTTTTAGAGCCTGTAGCAATTACTAGATAATCATAATCAAGAGACCCAATTTCCGTTTCAATTAGTTTTTCGTCTGGATCAATTTTATAAACTTCACCCATTCTAAAGAAAAAATTCTTAACTGGCTCAAGTTGTTTTCTTAACGGGTCGGCAATAGAGTCTGGTTCTAAGCCTGCCGTAGCCACCTGATATAGTAGTGGCTGAAATGTGTGATAATTATTTCTATCAAAGAGAACAATTTGAACGGGAAGGTTTTTAAGTTTTTTAACGAGCTTAACTCCTGCAAAACCTCCTCCAATGATGATGATTCTAGGGTTTGATGACTTGGGAACTGGTACCATTAACTTGCACTTTTTTTGGTTCAACTCACCTTTCTTATGGCGGTGTTAAGTTACGTGCTCGTTTGGGATAAGTATTTAAAATCAATAAAATATATTAAAGATAATAAGGAACTCTTTTTTACGTTTTGCAATTAATACGAGTACATCAATAATTCATAGTTGATGAGTTTTAAGGTTTTGGTTGATAGTAAAAATGCCGCTTACAAAGCGGCATTTTTATTTCTAAATTTTTCTAATCAGCTATAGGATTACTTTAATGTATCAAAGAATTTCATAGCTGACTGTCCTAAATTATCCGAAATTATTTTCTTGTATTCCATGCTCTCAAGAAATCCCCCATTCATAAATTCCGCTAATATTGGAGACCAGTCATTTGACTTAGGCATTATTATCCCAAACTCCTCCGTTTGATCATCACCTCCAGGGTGTCTTTTCACTGCCTTTCTATTTTGAATCGCTTCAAAATAATAAGTGAAATCGACATTTGTAAATTTCTTGGGGTCAGCTACAATCGCATCCATAGCTTTGGCAAAAGAAGGGACATATTCAATTTTCATGGCTGGAAAATATTGCTTCTTGATATCGAGAATTCTCTTTTCGTTTGTTGAATTCCTGATGGTCACTGCGGTCATGCCATCAAACTTTGATGAAATATCAGAAAGTTGTGTCATAGTAGGCACAGTGTTGTTGGTTAATATCATCCCTATATTGGTGATATATGGCGGGCTGAAATTATAAATTGATTTTCTGGCATTGGTAATTGTTGTATTGCTTAATCCAAATACGCCTCCTTTTGAAGTCTTTACTTCTTCAAGAAATTTTGTGAAGTCATTTGGATTCTTAGCATTGTAGCTCATTGACACTTTAATGCCATGTTTTTCTTGGACATACGTCTGGAATTCCTTCATGATATCTACACAGATACCGGTCATTTGGCCAGATGCGTTTTTAGATGCAAAGCCTGGTGCTTCTGAATAAGTTAAAACCCACTTTGCATTTTTTGATGCCTTTGCTGCAGCAAAAGTATCTCCTTGACTTTGAGCACTGGACAAGGAAGAAAAAATAAGCATCATTATGGATGCTGAAAAAAGTTTAAAAAATGTTTTGTGCATGATGTATACGTTTTATTGATAATGAAATCTATAAAAAAATATTAAACATCGTGACTTTGTAAGTCAAATTTGCATCACAATTAAGCCAATTCTTTGGCTAAAAATCGTGCAGTGTAACTATTTTTATTTTTAATTATCTGTTCTGGCGAGCCGGAACAAACAATGGTTCCACCGCCTCCGCCACCTTCAGGGCCAAGATCGACAATGTAATCAGCAACCTTGATAACATCCATATTATGTTCAATAATCAAAACAGTATTCCCCTTATCAGCCAAAGTATTTAATACATCTAGCAAATGTTGAATATCTTGAAAGTGTAAACCTGTAGTAGGTTCATCTAAAATATATAGTGTTTTGCCTGTATCCTTTTTTGAAAGTTCGGTGGACAGTTTCACACGTTGAGCTTCACCACCAGATAGGGTAGTGGCGTGCTGGCCTAATGAGATATAATCGAGGCCAACTTCATGAAGTGTTTTTATCTTACGAACAATCCTTGGCATATGCTCAAAGAAATGAACTGCCTCTTCAACCGTCATTTCGAGTATATCAGAGATCGACTTACCCTTATACCTTACTTCAAGCGTCTCACGATTATACCTTTTACCTTTGCAAGTCTCACATGGAATATGAACATCAGGTAAGAAGTCCATTTCGATAAGCCTTAACCCAGCGCCTTCACAAGTCTCACATCTTCCTCCTTTGACATTAAATGAGAATCTACCTGGCTTATATCCACGAATTTTTGCCTCTGGCAAATCAGAAAATAAAGCTCTAATCTCAGTAAATACTCCAGTATAAGTTGCTGGATTTGATCGAGGTGTTCTCCCAATCGGTGACTGATCTACCTCTATGACTTTGTCTAAATGCTCTAGTCCTTCTACCCTTTTATATTTAAGCGGCTCCGTTCTAGAGCGGTAGAATTTCTGATTTAGAATTGGAAATAAGGTATCATGGATCAAAGTAGACTTTCCGCTTCCAGAAACTCCTGTTACCAGTGTCAACGTACCCAAGGGTATATCCAAATTAACATTCTTCAGGTTATTGCCTGCTGCACCTTTTAATTTAAGATGATTACCAGTTCCCTTTCTTCTTTCTTTTGGAATCTCAATTTTTCTAGTTCCTTTTAGATATTGAGCTGTCGTACTGTTTAGTTTCAAAAACTCTTCAGGGGTGCCTTGAGCGACAACATGCCCACCATGTCTCCCCGCACCTGGCCCTATGTCAATTACATAGTCAGATTCCATCATCATTTCCTGATCGTGCTCTACTACAATAACTGAATTTCCAAGATCGCGAAGATCCTTAAGTGCTTTTATCAATTTCACATTATCACGCTGATGAAGGCCAATACTTGGCTCATCAAGAATGTATAATACACCAACTAACTGTGTACCTATTTGAGTTGCTAATCTAATCCTTTGAGCCTCACCACCAGAGAGTGTTTTTAGTGGACGGTTAAGATGAAGATAATCAAGCCCAACGTCTAACAGAAAGCCTATTCTCTTTCTAATTTCCTTTAGTACCTCCTCAGCAATTCTGTTTTGCTTTTCGTTCATTCTTGACTCCAAACCTTCAAACCATGATCGCAAAGCTTGAACATCAAGTGCTTCTATTTCAGCTATAATTTTATTATCAATAAAAAATTTTAATGATTCCTTTTTTAAGCGCATGCCATTACATTCACTGCAAGTTTGAACTATCGTAAAGTCATTAACCCACTGCTGAATCTTATCTGACCCCCCTTCGCGCTGTTTCTCCAAGAAGTGAATAATGCCTTCAAATTTGGTGTTCCAATCTGTACCAGGATATTTGACAGAACTTACTGCTACCGGTACATCATCACCATAAAGCAAAATATGAAGAACATCTTCGGGTATATTTTTTATAGGAGTAGTAAGGTTAACCTTGTTCCTCTTTAGAATGGCTTCAATCTTCTTAAAAATCCAAATATCTCTGAATTCACCAAGAGGAAGAATACCTCCTCGACTGATACTCAAATTTCTATCAGGGATGACTGACTCTTCTGTAATATCTTCAGTGACCCCCAGGCCATTACACTTAGGGCATGCGCCATATGGAGAGTTAAATGAAAAGTTGTTAGGTGCGGGTTCATCGTAAGATATTCCACTTTTGGGATCCATCAAGTATTTGGAGAAATGATGCACCTCATTATTTTGATCAAGAAGCATAATCACTCCTTTTCCTTCTTTCATAGCCGTGCCTAAAGATTGACTTATGCGATATCGATCATCTGCTTTAGCGATGATTCTATCTACTACCACTTCTATATCGTGCGTTTTATATCGATCGGCCTGCATTTTTGGAACAAGTTCCATCATCTCACCATCAACACGAACTTTGGTATATCCTGATTTTCTTACCTGTTGAAAAAGCTCGCGATAATGCCCTTTTCGTCCTTTTACTATAGGGGCTAAAATGGTCAGTTTCTGTCCATCAAAATTATTCAGTATATGGTCGAGAATCTGATCTTCAGATTGTCTAATCATTTTTTCACCAGTGACATAGGAATAGGCTTCTCCCGCTCTTGCATATAGCAGTCTTAAAAAGTCGTAAATCTCAGTAACTGTACCCACCGTTGACCGAGGATTGCGAGAAGTTGTCTTTTGCTCGATAGAGATAACCGGACTTAGTCCATTGATCTTATCTACATCAGGCCTTTCTAAGTTGCCAATAAAAGAACGAGCGTAGGCAGAAAAACTTTCCATATACCTACGTTGCCCCTCTGCATATATTGTATCAAAGGCTAAAGAGGACTTTCCGCTTCCGCTAATACCAGTAATAACAACGAGTTTATTTCTTGGAAAAGTAAGACTGATATTTTTTAAATTGTGCTCACGTGCACCGATGATTTCTATGGAGTCATAACCTGTAATGTCAACTGGTTCCTTCTCTATAACTCCTTGTGATTTGGTCATGCAGATATTAGTGCCTTGTGAAATAAAAACACAAAGTTCGGTCTTTAGTTATTCTTTTACAATTGTAGTGC
>CAYGNU010000141.1:0-9241 GCA_964351175.1 uncultured Roseivirgaceae bacterium
GATAGAATTCCACTTTACTTCGGAGTTTTAAACTATCCCTTAATAACTTTTCCAAAGTTTCAAACTTTGGAAAAGTATGAGTACTCTACTTTAAAGCATCAAAGCTATACTTAGCATCAGCCCAGAATTCATCTAATTTGATAATTCTGGGTTTTAAAAACTGAATGAGTTTTGGCCAGTCAAATTCTTTCATAACGTTGAGATTAGATTCGGTAATATAAATCTTTGACAAGGTTTTCCCAGTGAAACCATCATATGTTAAGGGTTGCCAAATCCACTCTTCTTCCATTATAGAGTGGAAATAAGTCTTAAGCTCAAGAAATTGTTCAAAAAAGAGTTCTTGAATACCATCATCTGGGTGGTGTAATTCTATCCCTATATAGGCTGCTTTGTCAATATTGTCCATTTTGAAGAGAACATGCTTTACACCTGTTCTATAGTTTATCCAATTGATCTTGAGGCCTTCTGAAGATAAATGGGGAGATAGGTATTGGCCAAAGATGGTCCAGAATTTTCTTTTAATGACAGAAGCTTCATCTCTACTATACATACTACAAATTTAACCAGCCTGATTTATAAACTATCCATCTGCAATCCTCTCTTGCGATATTTTAATTCTTATTTTTGAGGGGATTTATAATTAATGAAATTACCTATGTCTATCAAAGCCATTGTTTTATATGAAGACAACCATTTATTGGTTATTAATAAACCTGCAGGTAGTCTGGTGCAAGGTGACAAAACAGGTGATATAACGCTTGCTGATGATTGTAAAGTATATATTAAACAGAAGTATAAAAAGCCTGGAGATGTATTTTTAGGTGTTGTTCATAGACTGGACAGGCCCGTTAGTGGAGCCGTCATATTTGCTAGAACTTCCAAAGGGCTTGAGCGAATGAACAAACTTTTTCATGATAGGGAAGTGAATAAAACCTACTGGGCTATTACAAAGCATAAGCCACCTTCAACTGAAGGTGAACTAGTACACTACCTCAAAAAAAACAGCGATCAAAATAAAGTCACAGCAGTTAATAAAGCAGGAAAGGGTGGCCAAAAGGCAGTTCTTAATTATAAAATGATAGGGAGAATAGGTGAATTCTATTTACTAGAAGTAAAGCCAGAGACTGGAAGACCTCACCAAATAAGGGTTCAATTGGCAAAAGTTGGATGTCCAATTTTTGGAGACCTAAAGTATGGTGGCGAAAAATCTGAGAATAAATCTGCCATCTATCTTCATTCTAGAGAAGTAACTTTTGTACACCCGGTAAAAAAGGAGAAAGTGATAATTACAGCTGCAGTACCTAAAGATCAGATTTGGGGCCTATTTAAATAAGCATCAATGCTTGAACGCTTAAAGAAAAAATGGGAAGTAAATACCTGGCAGGCAGTAATTATACTATTGGTTTTTGCCTGTACTGGTTTTACTATCATGTTTTTAAAGGAGCCAATTTTATCTCTAGTTGCGAATAAGGAGGAAAGAAGTATATGGTTCTCAGTGGTGTATTACGTATTGATATTACCAGTATACAATATTGTCTTACTATTCTATGGATTTATTTTCGGCCAATTTGCCTTCTTCTGGAAGTTTGAAAAACGGATGTTTTCCAGAATGACGAGAAACAAAAAAGCAGATTCTAATTAAAGAATCTGCTTTTTTTATGGTTGTAAATATTGTTATTCAGCAAGTCCGTCTGCCAATACAATAATTTTATTATTTAAAACCTCAACTACACCACCGGTAATTTCAACGCTATCCTCTGAACCTTTGGTGTTTTTATAAACAAGGTCACCTTTCTTCAAAGTACTCACTAAAGGCGTATGATCATTCAATACTTGAAATAACCCATCAACACCTGGGAAAGTAACCGAAGTTACCTCGCCTGAAAATACCTTTTTAATTGGAGTTACAACTTCTAAAAACATAGTTTGAAATTTAAAAGTCCCGCTTTAACACAGGACTAATCAAAATTATTTTTTCGCTTCAGCCATCATTTTTTCACCTTTAGCAACAGCATCTTCGATTCCTCCTACAAGGTTGAATGCCATTTCTGGAAGGTGATCGTATTTGCCATCCATAATCTCATTGAAGCCTTTGATAGTATCCTTGATATCTACTAAAACTCCTTTAAGACCTGTAAATTGCTCTGCAACGTGGAATGGTTGAGATAAGAATCTTTGTACCCTTCTAGCTCTGTGTACAATTAATTTATCTTCATCAGATAATTCGTCCATACCAAGGATAGCAATGATATCTTGTAATTCTTTATATCTCTGAAGTGTTTCTTTTACTCTTTGAGCACAATCATAATGTTCATCACCTAATATTTCAGCACTCAAAATTCTTGACGTAGAATCCAAAGGATCCACCGCTGGGTAAATACCAAGTTCAGATATTTTTCTTGAAAGTACAGTCGTTGCATCAAGGTGAGCAAATGTTGTGGCAGGAGCAGGGTCAGTTAAATCATCTGCAGGTACATAAACGGCCTGTACAGAAGTAATTGATCCTTTTTTGGTAGAAGTAATTCTTTCTTGCATCGCTCCCATCTCAGTTGCCAATGTTGGTTGATAACCCACAGCCGAAGGCATACGTCCAAGAAGTGCAGATACTTCTGATCCTGCTTGAGTGAAACGGAATATGTTGTCAACGAAGAATAGAATATCTTTTCCAGCACCTTCACCATCTCCATCACGGAAATATTCAGCAACAGTAAGACCAGAAAGTGCTACTCGTGCTCTTGCCCCAGGAGGTTCATTCATCTGACCGAATATAAATGTCGCTTTTGATTCTTTTAATTTTTCTAGATCAACTTTAGAAAGATCCCATCCTCCTTCTTCCATGGATTTCATGAACTCATCACCGTAACTCACGATGCCTGATTCAATCATCTCACGAAGTAAGTCGTTTCCTTCTCTAGTTCTTTCTCCTACGCCTGCAAATACTGAAAGACCTGAATATGCTTTTGCAATATTGTTAATCAATTCCTGAATCAATACGGTTTTACCAACACCAGCACCACCAAACAAACCAATCTTACCACCTTTTGCATAAGGTTCGATAAGGTCAATCACTTTGATACCTGTGTAAAGTACTTCGGTAGAAGTTGATAAGTCTTCGAATTTAGGAGCAGGTCTGTGAATAGGAAGAGTATGTTTTCCCTCAGGTTGCTTGATACCATCGATAGCTTCTCCAATTACATTGAATAGTCTTCCTTTGATGTCATCACCAGTTGGCATTGCAATAGGAGCACCTGTATCGGTTACTTGCATTCCTCTTACCAAACCTTCTGTACTTTCCATTGAGATCGTTCTCACTCTATCTTCACCTAGGTGTTGCTGACACTCAAGAACTACTTTTTGACCATTATCTTTCATCACTATTAGTGAATCAAGAATGTTGGGCAATTTAGCACCTTCGGTGTCAAAACTAACGTCTACTACGGGGCCAATTACCTGGGTAATTTTACCAATATTTGCCATTTTTTATTGTTTATTAGAAATGATTAAAAGCCTCAGCTGTTTCAGTCCGCAAAATTACATTTAAAATTCTATTTAGCAAAGTCAGTTTTGACTTTTAATGATTGTAAGTATTCCCTAGTTGTGGAGTACGATTCGGAAGGTAGTCCCCTGGCCTTCTTCTGATGCTTTTACGAAGATTTTTCCTTGATGATAGACTTCAATTATCCTTTTTGCCAAAGTTAAACCTAGTCCCCAACCTCGTTTTTTTGTTGTAAACCCCGGATTGAAAACCTGCTTAATTTTAGACTTTTGGATTCCCTTGCCGGTATCAGCTATATCTATAAAAATCCGGCTTTCACTACCCTTCAATATATTAATATAAATGGAACCACTTCCACCCATTGAATCTACAGCATTTTTACATAGGTTCTCAATTACCCATTCAAAGAGTGGGGGGTTTACTTTCCCCATAATATTAGGCGTAAGTGCCAAAACACTAATATTAACCTTAGGAGATATTCTTGGTTTAAGATATGCTATAATATTTTTAATTAAAGGTTCTAGTGCTTCATTATTCAACACTGGTGTAGAGCCTATATTTGAGAACCGCTCCGTAATTACTTGAAGTTTCCTGATATCCTTGTCTAATTCCTTAATTAGACTCTTGTCTTTAAAATCGTCATCTTCTTTAAAGTATTCCACCCATGCCATAAGAGAGGAAATGGGGGTCCCTAGTTGGTGTGCAGTTTCTTTAGCAAGACCCACCCAAACCTGATTTTGTTCGGCAGCTTTTGAGTAGTTAAATGCCATATAAGAGATAAAAGCAAAAATGGCAATAACCGAGAGCTGGATGTAAGGATAATAAGTAAGCTGTTTCAGAAGGAATGAATTTTCATAGTAGATATACTGAATATCATATATTTCGTTTGTTTCCTTATCTCTCAACCGTATTTCTACTGGCTCGAAAGTTTCCTTCATACTTTCTAGCCTCTTATGAAGAATGGTGTAAACTTTATCTTCTGGCACATTATCCAGGTCAATATTTCGATAAGAGTCAATGCTGTCATGCTCATTGACCAAAATAGTAGGTATAGAATTATTTTGAAAAAGTATTTCTTCAGTGATAAACTGCAGGTTACTATTTTGAGACTCATTAACTGTATATTCTAGTGCTGTAGCAAATAATTCGATCTGTCGTTTTTCTCGATCCTGAAGTTGTTCAACTAGGATGTTAGTGTAGAAAATAGAGCTAAAACTGATAAGTATAGAAAAGGCCAAAACTATCCATTTGATTCTGGATTTATTGGAATAAATATCAAAGACTGTTAATTTATTAGTTGTAGACATCTAGCCGTATGAAATTAAAACAAAAAAACCGGATAGTAAACGCCATCCGGTTTTTGAATTGTTTAAACAGATTTTAATTTTTCATCATAAACCACTTAGCTAGCACTTTATAATTAACTTTTGTGCCATGCATGAGTATTCCTACTCTATATATTCTACCAGCCAACCAAATTGTAAAAATAAACCCTCCTATTAAGAAAAGCATTGAAAGTGCCAGTTCCCATAGTGGTACACCAAAGCCAATTCTACCCATCATAACTATAGGAGAAGTAAATGGGATCATTGAAAGCCAGAAGCTCATCGATCCATTAGGATCATCAAAGACGAACATGGTCATACCAAAGAAACCGATAATTATGGGCAACATAATAGGCAGCATAAATTGCTGAGCATCTGCTGGTGTATCTACTGCTGACCCTACAGCTGCGAAAAGCGCTCCATACAGTAGGTACCCTCCAACGAAGTAAAAAATGAAAGTCACAACAATGCTAAAAATTGGAATATTTGATATTTCTTCAAAAGCCTTAGCAATTTTGGGGTTATTCTCAAGCTGTGCATTAACTTCTTGATCTGATCCGACCGAAGATACTTGTTCTACTTGATCTGGGGTGTTTGATATGCCTAAATAACTAGCAGCACCCATGTAAATGCCACCCATAAGAATAACCCAAATTAGAATCTGAACCAGACCCACAGATGCTACGCCTATCACTTTACCTAGCATAAAATGAAATGGCTTTACTGTAGAAACTATTACTTCAACAATTTTACTGTTCTTTTCTTCAATAACGCCCTGCATTACCTGTCCACCGTATATAAAAAGAAACATATAGATTAAGAAACCAGTGACATAACCAATCGCAGAAGCAATTCCAGAATTACTCTGTTTATCATCCTCATCTTCTGAAGTTATTCTTGTGTCAAGGGAGATGTTAGTGTTTAATTTTGATAACGTCTCTTGATCTATTTCATACTTAACAAGCTTTAAATCCTTTACCGTATTCTCAAGTTGCTTTTCAAGTTTATTCACTATTGTTGGACCGGGAGTGCTTTGAGTATACAGTGTTATACCTTCAGGAGACTCAATGTCAATATTAGGAATATAAAGAAGTCCATAATGTTCACTTTCTTTAAATGTAGTAAGGGCTTTATCTATTGAGCCTTCCAAAACCGAAAATTCAAAATCGTCATTGTCAGACACATTAACATTCTCACTCTCAGAAAGCACCATTATTTTTTTAGCTCCAGCATTTTCCTTCTCTAGGTTAGTGAAGTAGATCATGCCACCAATAATAGTTGGAAATAGTAATGGTACTAAAAGAGTAGCAATTAGAAAAGACTTCTTTTTTACTCTACTTAAAAACTCCCGCTGAATTATTAATAATATTTTATTCATTGCTTTCTCCTTTCACTTTAGATATAAAAATTTCATTGATGCTTGGAATTTTCTCATTGAATGACTGAACTTCAGTTTGATCGACTAATGATTTAATAAGATCGTTTGAAGTGTATTTATCACTCGTTTGGATGACAGAATTAAAAATTTGCTCCTCCAAGTTTTCGCTTTTCAAAACATTTATATCACTAGGCATTGTGCCGTTAAGCGCTCCTCTGTGTTGTACTAGGTAAGTGTGATTCCTAAAAGAATTCTTTATTTCATTTTTATTGCCCGAAAGAATCAGCTTTGATTTATTGATCAGCGCAATATAGTCGCAAAGTTCTTCTACGGACTCCATTCTATGTGTTGAAAAGATGACGGTGCTACCATTATCTCTTAACTCTAGAATTTCATCCTTAATTAAGTTAGCGTTGATAGGGTCAAAGCCGGAAAAGGGTTCGTCAAGAATTATAAGTTTAGGCTCATTAAGTACTGTTGAGATAAATTGAATTTTCTGAGCCATACCTTTAGAAAGGTCTTCAATTTTTTTATCCCACCATTCTATGATGTCAAGCTTTTTGCACCATTCCTTACTTCTGAGAATAGATTCTTTTTTCGATAAATTTCTCAGTTGACCTAGGTATACGAGCTGTTCACCCACTTTCATTTTTTTGTACAGACCTCTTTCTTCAGGCAAATAGCCAATAATGGAAATGTGATCTTGATTCAACGGTTCATTGTTGATCAGAATCTCTCCTTCATCAGCATTGATTATCTGATTGATAATTCTAATAAGTGTGGTTTTACCTGCTCCATTTGGACCTAGAAGTCCATAAATGGATTTTTCTGGTATACTTAAGCTCACATTATCTAAAGCTATGTGCTCGTTATACCGTTTCGAAATGTTTTTAACTACTAGTGTTTCCAAATTGATTGTCTTTATTTCTTAATGTTAGTGCCGCTAACTTGATAATTATTACAGTGTTAGCCAAAAATTAAAAAATAAAGTTAATTCAACTAGTCGTACTCATGACTAAATAGTCATTGAACGGAAAGATAGGATGGTAAAAAGGCTATTTGTTAGATGGATTTTCCTTAAAAATGATTTTGCCCATACTAACATCTAAGTCAAATGAAAGTAGGTTAGGAGCATCATCTGAATAAGCAGCGTTTACAAAAGTGTTATTGGCAATCTTTTTATATGATTTCGCCATATCAACTTTACACAACCAAGAATCATTGATTTTAATAATTGCTGGCGTGTCTTCTCTAGGAAGTACTATAATGAGATTTCCAGCTCCTACACTACCATGTATATTACTACTTATCTCATTTATGTCACTGAAATCTAACAGTAGATCTCCAAAACCTATTTCAGCAATTATATTTCTTGATTTGGAAAGGTTTAAATTTTGAACTTTAACAGAACCAAGATCAACCTTTACATAGAAAGTGTCCATTGACACTGTATTACTCTTTCCATCAGGGTACCCAATATTAACATCTGCACTGCCTGTATTGATTTTAACTTTATCAATGGCTAATCCGGACAGATCTATATCTGCCATGCCAATGCCATATTGAAGATTTAAGTCATAGATTTTTTCAGGAGAAAGGAAAAGCTTCCATAAATTGCTATTTTCTTCCTTAGAATTACCGAATACCCTGTATGAGATAGACTTGCTTAAACCTGCAGACTTATCGTCTTCCAAAGCTAAATTGATCTTGCAGACTTTGTTTACTAACTCTTTATTGAACGAATGAGAATAGCTATCATAATCTTGACTCCCGTATACTGTAAGTATTTCTGAGGTTAAGTTTGGCTTGATATAACAAGAGCCGTTATTAACGCTAAAATCTAGGTCAACTTTTTCTATTTCATTATGGTCTTCTACAGAAAACTGTTTTCTTACTTGGGCAAATGAAAGTGTAGTACTGATGATTCCAACTCCCAATAACAAAAATCCTTCTCGCATAACCTTGTTGTACGTGGTTAATGGTGTTGGAGTTACAATGGTTCAGTTAAAATTGGGTATAAAAAAAAGGAAATTATTACATCTCCCTTTCAATCAAATATTATCTTTAAATATTAAAAGAATTCTTTCATCTTTTCGAAAAACCCTTTCTCGTTTTTGCCTGGTTTTGGAATAAAATTGGTCGAATCCCGCAAGCTTTCAAGCTTTTCTTTCTCCTCACTAGACAAACTCTTAGGTGTCCAGACGTTGATGTGAATAAGCTGATCACCAGTGCCATAACCATTCAAATCTTTGATTCCTTTACCTCTAAGCCTTAAAACCTTACCTGACTGGGTGCCAGCTTCAATTTTAATTCTCGCCTTACTATTGATAGTTGGTACTTCAACGGTAGTGCCTAGGGCTGCATCTATAAAACTAACGTAGAGATCATATACCACATTGTTTCCTTCTCTAACAAGAACATCTTCTTCCTTCTCTTCGATAAGGATTAAAAGGTCTCCCGGAACACCTCCACCTGGGGCCTCATTACCTTTTCCTGACATGGAGAGTTGCATTCCCTCACTTACTCCTGCAGGAATTTTTATAGAAATTATCTCTTCTTTTGGTTCTAGACCTGAGCTATCAACACCTGAGGGCCTGTTACCAATTATTTGACCTGAGCCACCACATGTTGGACATGTTGATGATGAGACCATTTGGCCAAGCATGGTATTTACTACTTTTCTTACCTGACCAGTACCCTGACATGAAGAACAGGTATTGAAAGTAACGCCAGCTGCTTGAACCAGTCTGTTTACCTTAATTTTCTTTTCTACACCGTTGGCAATTTCTTCTAAGGACAACTTTAGTTTTATACGAAGGTTAGATCCTTTTCTACCTCTTCTTCTGCCACTTCCACCACCACCAAAGAAACTATCAAATGGGCTGCCTCCTCCTCCAAAAATATCACCAAATTGAGAGAATATGTCTTCCATATTCATGCCACCACCACTGAAGCCACCGCCTCCATTCATACCGGAATGACCAAATCTGTCATATCGCTGTTTCTTTTCTGTATTGCTTAAGATTTCATAAGCCTCAGCAG
>CAYGNU010000142.1:0-6615 GCA_964351175.1 uncultured Roseivirgaceae bacterium
TGACACGTCTGAGTGTAAATATTAACAAATTTGCCACCCTTAGGAATGCCAGAGGTGGAAATAACCCTGACTTAATTCAAGTAGCTAAAGATTGTGAGCGTTTCGGAGCCCAAGGTATAACGGTGCATCCTAGACCTGATGAAAGACATATAAGACATTCTGATGTTCTGGAGTTAAGTAAGATTGTAAAAACTGAATTTAATATTGAAGGTTACCCTGATAAACGATATCTCGATTTAGTACTACAAGTAAAACCTGCACAAGCCACGCTCGTGCCTGACCCTCCAGAAGCAATCACATCCAATGCAGGTTGGGATACTATTAAAAAAGCAGATTTTCTAAAAGAAGTTATCAATACATTAAAGTCCGCTGGAATTAGAACTTCAATATTTGTGGAGCCAAATGTTAAATTAGTAGAAAATGCTGCTAAAGTAGGTACTGATAGAATAGAGCTTTACACTGAGGCATATGCAAAAGGATATCTGAAAGATAAGAAATCGGCAATAAGACCATATACTGAAGCAGCTGTTAGCGCTCATAATGTAGGGCTAGAGATTAATGCAGGTCACGATTTAGATTTAGATAACCTTAGATATTTCAGAGAAAATATACCAAATCTTGATGAAGTTTCTATTGGTCATGCACTAGTGTGTGATGCTATTTATTTGGGCTTAGAGAATACAATCCAGAGGTATTTGAAAGAGGTTGGATACTATGATACCAAATAAATGAAAGGGTGCTCAATTATTATTGGTAATCTCTAAGGCTTAGCTTATTTTTGGGCTTCATTTTTTAGAGCCCGTATTATGCAGAGAGATACAAAAATTTTTGATTTAATATCCAAAGAAAAAAACCGTCAACAGTCAGGTATTGAACTTATCGCTTCTGAGAACTTTGCTTCTCCGCAAGTGATGGAATGTATGGGCACTGTGCTGACTAATAAGTATGCTGAAGGATTACCTGGAAAGCGCTATTATGGTGGTTGTGAAGTTGTTGATGAAATTGAAAATCTTGCTATAGACAGAGTAAAAGAACTTTTTGGAGCCTCTTGGGCAAATGTTCAACCGCACTCAGGTGCCCAGGCAAATGCGGCAGTTATGCTAGCAGTACTTAACCCTGGAGACAAAATATTAGGATTTGATCTTTCGCATGGTGGTCACCTTACTCATGGCTCGCCTGTTAACTTTTCAGGAAAATTATACAATCCTTCATTTTATGGTGTAGATAAAAGTACCGGTCTGATAGATTGGGACGAAGTGGTAAAAACTGCTAAGAAAGAAAAACCAAAATTGATTATTTGTGGCGCATCTGCTTACAGTCGCGATTGGAACTATGAAAAGTTGAGAGAGGCAGCTGATGAAGTTGGAGCATTGTTATTGGCTGATATCTCTCACCCATCAGGACTAATTGCACGAGGATTACTTAATGATCCTATGGAGTTTTGCCACATAGTGACAACAACTACACACAAGACTTTGAGAGGACCTAGAGGTGGGTTGATCATGGTAGGTGAGAATTTTGACAATCCATTTGGAATAAAGACTCCTAAAGGAGAGTTAAGAAAAATATCATCATTATTAGATTCAGGTGTCTTTCCAGGTACGCAAGGTGGACCTCTAGAGCATGTAATAGCAGCTAAAGCAGTAGCCTTTGAAGAAGCATTATCCGATGATTTTATGAATTATGTTCTTCAAGTGACAAAAAATGCCAAAGCTATGGCCAAGGCATTTATAGGTAAAGGGTACGATATTATCTCTGGCGGAACAGACAATCACATGATGTTGATTGATTTGAGATCAAAAGGTCTAACTGGTAAGATTGCTGAAAATACTTTAATCAAAGCTGATATCACTATCAACAAAAATATGGTTCCCTTTGATACTGAATCTCCTTTTGTGACTTCAGGTATGCGTGTAGGTTCTGCGGCTGTTACTACCAGAGGTATGAAAGAAGATGATATGACTAAAATTGTTGATTTGATTGACAAGGTTTTATCTAACCATGAAGATGATGTCGTCATTTCTGACGTTAAATCAGAAATAAACACCTGGATGAATAAATTTCCTCTATATCAATAGTGGCCACATACTTAGATCAGCCTCACGAAGAAAAAGAGATGTCGTTTATTGACCACCTTGAAGAATTAAGGTGGCATTTAATACGATCGGTCATTGCTATATTGGTGTTTAGCATAGTGGCTTTCATTTCTGTTGATTTCGTTTTTAACACTGTAATATTTGGTCCAGCCAGAACCGACTTCTGGACTTTTAAAATGCTGTGCAAACTTGCTGAAGCAATAAATTCTCCAGCATTATGCATTGAAGCTTTAGATTTTAAAATTCAAAGTCGTCAGATGACAGGGCAATTTACAATGCACATAACATCTTCTTTTGTTATCGGGCTTATTGTTGCGTTCCCCTATGTGTTTTGGGAGTTTTGGCGTTTCATCAGTCCTGGACTGCATATGACTGAAAAGTCCATTTCCAGAGGAGCTGTTTTTTCAGTTACTGTCCTATTCGCCACAGGGGTGATGTTTGGCTATTTCATTATGTCTCCTTTGGCAGTAAGTTTCCTTGCAGGTTACCAAGTCAGTGATATCGTAAGCAACGAATTTGATATCACCTCATACATATCAACATTAAGTTCTTTGGTGCTTGGCAGTGGGTTATTATTTCAGCTGCCAATTGTCGTCTATTTCTTGTCTAAACTAGGCATTGTGACACCTGAACTAATGAGACATTACAGAAAACATGCTGTTGTGGTAATATTAATAATGGGTGCAGTATTTACTCCTCCAGATCCTTTGAGTCAGATACTCATCGCATTGCCTTTGTTTGGCCTTTATCAATTTAGTATATTTATTTCTGCTGGTGTACATAGACGAGCGGCTAGAAAAGCTAAAAAAGAAGAATTAAAATACAAGAAATAATGAAGATAGCTATAGGTGGCGACCATGCAGGCTTTGAGTATAAAGCTGCAATAATTAAAGCTTTAGAAAAACAAGGCCATGTTTTAGAAAACTTTGGTACTGATAGCGCAGATTCTGTAGATTATCCTGATTTCGCACATCCAGTTTCTTCGTCTGTTGAGAATGGTGAAAATGAATTAGGTATTCTTATTTGTGGTAGTGCTAATGGTGTTGCCATGACGGCAAACAAACATCAAGGAATACGCGCTGCCATTTGTTGGAATGAGGAACTTGCAGCATTGGCCAGACAGCATAACAATGCAAATATTGTATGTATCCCTGCTCGATTCATTGATTTAGACTTAGCTCAAAAGATTGTAAACACTTTTATTAATGAGCCCTTTGAAGGGGGGCGCCACGGAAGAAGGGTAGATAAAATTAGTTGTTAGTTATCAAATGGTAATTTCCATCTCTACTTTTAAAGTATAACTTTTCCAAAGCAGGAATCTTCTCAAATATTTTAGGCATTCTATTATTGCTATCAATTATGATATCTGGTTTGTCATTTGCTATGCCTTCGTGAATCAAGGTGAGGTTATCATAATAATCCAAATTATTAAAAACCTCTTCTGACATTTGCCAATTTAAAAATGGTGTAGCTGATTGGGCATAGTAATATGGCCTTATGTTATCATCCAAAACAAGAATACGATCTCCTTTCATTTCCTCATAATTGTTCTTATTAATAACATACTCTTTATCATCAAAGTATTTAACTAACCATTGAGGAGTATTGTAGCTCAGAATTCCTGTTGCAACCAACCCTAAAAAAAATAGAATAAAAGATATTTCTGCAAGACCCCTTCTCCTATATATCAGAAAATGATGCGCTATATAAAATGAAGCAACAGGCACTAAAATAAGATAAGCACTGGGACTATATTCATCGCTGATCAGTATAAAAACTATACTGAAAGTCATCCATACTATCATTGATTGGGTAAGCCTACCTTGGTAATTGGTCAACCTTGCCCCTTGAAGCATCCTAAATAATGCTAAAAGAAAATATAAAAGTGGTATCGAAAATAGAACTAATAATTCAGTAAAAGAGAAATACCATGTTTTACTTATCACAGAAAATGGAGCAAAGAAACTATACATAAAATCTGTGAACCTATTGGTTAGGAAGAAATAGCTTCCTGCGATAAGGATGGGTAGAAAAAAACCAAAGAGCATCATCACATACCTGCGTCCCACTGTACCTGTAAACATCACAAAGATTAACAACGTGCATAGTGCAAAAATTGAAAATTGCTGATATGAAACTGTGGCCAGCCCTATAAATAAACCAATGTTCAATATATCTTCATCCCTTTTAGCCCTAAATTCAATATGCTGAAATATGTTCTTCAACGCTAGCAGAAGAAATGTTAGACCTATAAGAAAAGGAGTAAGGGTAAACATATCATAACAAACAGAACTTAGAAGCGCATAAATAATTCCTGGTATATAGGTATTCTCAGTATAGGCCTTACTGTTAATCAAAAATGAATTAAAAATGAATATCTGATAACAAACCAGTAAATAGGCGAAAACCTGATAAGTGAGTTGAGATCTGCCAAACAGATAATCAATTCCAGTATAAATAAAGGCACTCAAAGGAGCAATGGAATCCCATACGTCTGAATATAGATTCACCCCACCCTTGAGTTTTTCACCAACAAGCATGTAATTAAGTTCAGGAAGAGTAATCAAATCAGAACTTATAAAAACTGGAAGGCGAATGATCAACAACAATAAGAATATTGTTATCAATCTATATGGATCATTTATTCTGAAGTATCTAAGCAAAATCTATTGAATGTTATAGCCACGAAATTAGCTAATACTTAAAAAGCCTCACATGCATTTCTATAAAATTGTATGAGACTTCGAGATAAACTCAAAAAAACTAATTAAATATAGATATTTGCACTATGAAAGAAAGTACTCGTCAGCTCAAATACTCTAAATTAATTCAAAAGGACTTAAGTGATATTTTTCAAAGGGATAAGGGTGGTATATTATCTGGTGCATTTGTGACCATTGCTGAAGTTAAAATGACTCCCGATTTAAGTATAGCCACTGCTTACCTTTCTATGTTAATGGTGAAAGATAAAGAAGCCTTGCTGGAAAAGATAAATGACCACAAAAGTGAAATACGTAGAGATCTTGGAAATAAAATTGGGAAGCAGGTGAGAATTGTGCCCGATCTGAGATTTTTTATTGATGATGTAGAAGAAGAAGCATCTAAAATGGATGAACTTATTGATTCGTTAGATATTCCACCAGCGGACGAGGAAGAATAATTTGAATCTTTCATTTTTTATAGCGCGGAGATACTTTTTCTCAGGAAAGAAGAGAAATTTTATTAATATTATTTCTCTCATTTCTATGGCCATAGTGATGATTTGTACGGCATCACTCATAGTTGTGCTATCGGTCTTCAATGGACTTGAAGGCCTTTTGCGTTCTATTTACACCACTTTTGATCCTCAGATAAAGATAGAGGCAACCAAAGGCAAGTCCTTCGAAGTCACAGATCCTTTTTTACAAGAAATAAAGGCCGTTGAAGGTGTAGCCATAATAACACAAGTAATTGAGGATTATGCATATGTAAGATACAGAGATGCCAATATGGTAGTAACTATCAAAGGGGTAAGTGATAATTTTATTGATCAAAAAAGAATTGATAATGCCATAGTGGCAGGCGAGTTGAAACTTAAAAAAGACAATATAAACTATGCCATTATCGGAAGAGGTGTACAGTATGCATTATCCATTGTGCCTGGTAATGATATGTATCCCTTACAGGTACATTATACCAAGGATGTAACCCCCGGTCAACTTGATGTTAGCAAATTATACAGCAGAAAAAATATATTACCAGGTAGTGTTTTTGCCATTGAAAAAAACTATGATGAGAACTACATATTTGTGCCGCTAGATTTTGCAAGAGATCTCTTAGAATATGGAGACAAAAGGACTTCCCTCGAAATAAAATTAGAAGATGGTGCCAACCTTTTAGATATTCAAGAGCAGTTACAAGCCACTTTGGGAGACTCATTTAGTGTATTAAATAATGACCAGCAACATGCCGACTTATACAAGCTTTTGAATATGGAAAAGCTTTTTGTTTTTATGTCCTTTTCATTTATTCTGGGTGTCGGTTCAATCAATATATTCTTCTCCCTTTCAATGCTAGCGATAGAAAAGAAAAAGGATATTTCAATTCTATATAGCCTAGGAGCTACTAATAAATTGATAAAACAAATTTTTCTTACCGAAGGCGCCATCATTTCTCTAGGAGGCGCAATGTTAGGTATGCTATTAGGCGGTACTATTTGTTGGCTTCAACAAAGTTTCGGATTAATATCAATGGGAATGGAAACAGCCATGCTTGAAAGCTACCCTGTAAAAATGCAAGGTCTTGATTTTTTCTACACTTCAATTAGTCTTGTAATTATCACCTTGATAATATCTTACAGACCTGCCATTATTGCGACCCGCTACGGAAATGTGCAGTATCTGTAATTTTATAATATAGATACGGCAAACCACTTACCTACTAATTTAAACCACTAAACTGTTCAGTTGATTTTTTAGCACAAAAGCCGCTGCAATTGACTTAAAGTCAGATTATTTTTTGTATTTTGCAGGTTCTGTTG
>CAYGNU010000142.1:6625-9227 GCA_964351175.1 uncultured Roseivirgaceae bacterium
GTATCTAGGTTATCTGTTTGAGTCCTTTGTGATTCATCTAGACGAAAAAGGTAAATTGACTCTTCAGCATCAGAATATTTCTTCTAAAAATGCTCCTGAATTTGCCAACGGTCTTGATGATACAGACTATGAATTGATTGAGTACATGGACTCGATGCAACAAGATTCTGTGGTAAAGAAATTCTACACTAAAGGCAACATAAAGGCCGATGATTTTTTCCTGAAAATCTATGATAAAGATAAGGGTAATGAGCTTGTTCAGCAGGAAATAGATAAATATCTAGAACGAAGAAGAGCCAAAATTCTGGAGAGACTGAAAGGGAAAATGGTCTTTGAAATGGGCAATGATGGTGAGCCCGCTTGGAAACAGATTGAAGTTTTAGAAGAAAAATCAACAATACTATTCCATTTCAGAAGAAATGATGAGAATACACACTATTTCCCAACTATAAAATATAAAGGTGAGAAAGTAGACTTTCAATACCGAGGATCCTACATCATATGTAAGGATCCGGCTTGGATGGTATGCTGTGGTAAACTATACTCTTTTGAAAAGAATGTTGATGGTAAAAAACTGCAGCCTTTTTTAAATAAGAAATTCATCATCATTCCTAAAAATGTTGAAGAAACATATTATAATAAATTTGTTGCCCCACTTATAGCTTCTTTTGATGTCTACGCTAAAGGCTTCGAGATCAATAGCGAGCATTTTTCACCTCAGCCGGTGTTAACATTGAGTGAACTTATGGGTTCATCGAACGGTAACTTATTTGAAAATAAATCAAATGGAGTTTCGAACAATGAAAAGATGCTTTTTGAATTATCTTTCATGTACGGTCAGTTCAAATTTAAGGCTGATCATCTCAGTCCAGTCAGTGTTAGTGTTGAAAAGAAAAATGAACAGTACACTTTCCATCGGGTAAGGCGTAAGCTTGATGAAGAGAAGGATGTTCTGAGCTACTTACTCAATTCAGGGCTGCCATTAAAAAACTCAAAAGCAGCTATTCCAAAAACTTCTGCCTTTGGGTGGTTAGATACTCAGCGTGATGAACTGATGAAGCGTAACTTCATCTTAGATCAAAAAGGAAAAGCACAGAAAAAATATTTCATAGGAGAGTATAAAATTACAGTTGAAGTAAAAGAAAATATCGACTGGTTTGATATCCATGCTGTTATCAAATTTGGTGACTATGAAATAAGCTTCAAAGAAATCAGAAAGCTGATTAATAAAAAGAAAATGGAGTTTACACTCCCTAATGGCGAAATTGCTGTTATACCGGACTCTTGGTTAGTAGAGTATTCTGAGCTTTTTGCATTTTCGGAAGAGGATGAGAACGGAACACCTTTTCTTAAGAAACATCATCTTTCACTGGTGAAAGATCTTGAATCAGGAAACCTTGCAACAGTAACAATAAGTAACAAACTGGAAGGGTTACGAGCATTTGAAGGTATTGATGAACAAGCTGTTCCCAAATATTTCAAAGGCGACCTTCGTCCCTACCAGAAGGCTGGTTTTGACTGGATGCAGTTTTTGAGCAAATTCAAATTTGGTGGTTGCCTTGCTGATGATATGGGTCTTGGTAAAACAGTGCAGACCTTGGCACTGTTGCAATCTCAAAAAGAGCAAGGCGCTACAGGAGCATCCTTATTAGTAATGCCTACTTCACTAGTTTATAACTGGGAGATGGAAGCCAAAAAATTTACTCCAAAACTTAAGGTCTTCACCTATACCGGCACAAATAGGGAGAAAAACCCTGAGAAATTCTCAAAGTATGACATTATTATTACCAGTTATGGTATTGTTAGACTCGACATTAATCTATTAAAATACTACAGATTCAACTATGTTATATTAGATGAATCTCAGGCCATAAAAAACCCTACTTCTAATATTGCTAAAGCCGTCCGTGAGCTTAATTCACGTAATAGGCTGATTCTTACAGGTACACCTTTAGAGAACAGTACCATGGATCTTTGGTCACAAATGAATTTCATCAATCCTGGTCTGTTGGGTACTCAAAGTTTCTTTAAGAATGAGTTCTTAAATCCGATAGAGAAGCAAGGAGACCAAGCTAAGACACAGAAATTATATTCAATTATAAAGCCTTTTATTCTTAGAAGACATAAATCACAAGTAGCGACCGAGCTTCCTGAGAAAACTGAGAATATCCAGTATTCTGCCATGCTTCCAGATCAGGAAACAGAATATGAAAAAGTGAAATCATATTATAGAAATGCCATTCTGGAAAATATAGAAGAGAAAGGATTGAATAAATCTCAGATGCTCTTGCTGCAAGGACTAACCAAACTAAGACAAATAGCCAACCACCCTAAAATGGTGGATGAGAATTATGAAGGTGCCTCGGGAAAAATGTGGGATGTCTCGTTCATGTTAGACAATGCGATAAGAGAAGGTCACAAAATTTTAATCTTTAGCCAATTTGTCAAGCACCTGTCGATAATCAAGGACCACTTAAAAACAATGGAGATTGATTATGCCTATCTTGACGGCTCTACCAAAGCCCGACAGCATCAAGTAGAAAGATTACAAAATGAAGCAGACTTGAAGCTAATCCTGATTTCATTAAAAGCTGGAGGTCTC
>CAYGNU010000143.1:0-9171 GCA_964351175.1 uncultured Roseivirgaceae bacterium
CTTTTTTATTAATCATCGCGGCATACCTTCTCGGAATATTAGTAGCAATAAACCTTAGGCTATTTTCTTTAGCAAATTCTACCAAAGGCCTATAATCTGTTTTGTAATTACTCCAAAGTTGTGTGATTTCAGGGGTCATTTTATCTTCTGTGTATAAACCTTTCAGATATTCATTAATGACCAGTTGGTTGCCATTTTCGAACATTTCTGCTCCAAACAAAAGCTTGTCTTTCTTGAGATCATAAAAGCTTTTACTCATTTCGAGCTGCAGCCAGTGTGAGATAGGATTGTTATGATATTCACCAAAAAAGACCATATCGCTGTTTGCAAGATCAATGATCATTTTATCATAATCAGCTGCTTTTCCTTTGTTATCAAATAGTTGATAGGCAGGTTTGTTTTGCGCAGAGGCAAAACTGATACAGGTTAACAGTATAAAGCTTGCTAGTTTGAAAGGTCCCATAGTATAATTATTTAATAAGGTCTTAAACTAATAAATTTTGATTGAAAATATTCGTTTTGTTTACCTCCAATAACCAAACCTCTTGATTGACGAAGAGTTAAAAATTTAAAACTCCTCCCACCAATGCTCCTGCTGTTCCATATCTACCATCATCAACTGACCAAGTTTAGGAAGCATATACGCCAACTTCTTACTTTCTGCTTCCTTGACAAACCGAACTACTGGGTCGGTCCATGAATGCGGGGCCAAGGTAAATCCTGCCCAATGCACGGGCATCGTTTTTTTAGCTCCAGCATCTTTAGCTGCTTGTACTGTTTCTTCTGGATGCATGTGTATTTCGTGCCACAGTTCGTTGTATTGGCCACACTCCATAAAGGCAAAATCAAAAGGGCCAAGCTTTTTACCAACTGTCTCGAAATGGTTGCCATAACCGCTATCCCCACTAAACCAGATGTTTTCCTTATCGGTTTTGAATACCCAACCTCCCCACAGTGATTTTGCTCTGTCCGTAAGTCCGCGCCCTGAGAAATGGCGGGTAGGGGTGTAGGTAATAGAGATGTCCTCAAAATTTTGATTATTCCACCAGTCAAATTCAGTAATCAAATCAGCTTCAATACCCCATTTTACCAAATGCCTTTTTACACCCATGCCTACGAAATACTTTTTCGTCTTGGTCTTCAGCTTCTTGATGCTGTCATAGTCTAAGTGGTCATAATGGTCATGGGTCATCATCATGAGGTCAATCTCTGGAAACTGGTCTATTAAATTCAGTGTTTTTTCGGAATATCGATAAGTACCAAATGGCGCAATAGGAGAGGTGTTGGGCCCTAACATCGGATCAATGAGGATGGTTTTGTTATTCATACGCATCAGTATCACAGAATGACCATACCAGATAAACTTCATTTGATCTGACGGTGCCAAAAAGGCCTCCTTATCGAAGGGAAGAATAGGAAGTGGTGCTTTCGGCTCCCGGCCCTTACGCCCTTTCAATTGCTTGTAGATCAAGCCTGGTATTTTGTATAAACTTATAGATAAACCGGTTTTTTCAAGGTTTTGAAATTTACCATCTCTCCAGTTGGGTGATTGCTCATAAAGGGCTAGATGCTCTTTTTTTATCTTGCCGCCAAATTGTTTTGAACTCATATTTTGAATATAGCTTTTAAATGATGCAGTAGCAATTTTATTTTCGGTCTCTTAATTTTGTAACATGAACCTAAGCAGTTTTAGGGATGAAAGTGCTGCCAAATTGAAGGAGAACAAGAAGTTTCTTCAATCGCTGAAGCGCAGTAACCCACGAAAATTAGATGAGCGATTTCATGAATTACATGATGAGGTATTCGAAGAAACACATTGCCTTACCTGCGCTAATTGCTGTAAAACAACAAGCCCAATATTCAAAGACCGAGATATTGATCGGTTGGCGGCTTTTCTGAAATTGAAGCCAAGAGACTTTGTTGAACGGTACCTGCATTTAGATGATGAGCATGATTATGTACTTAAAAGCGCTCCTTGTCCTTTCCTCATGGATGATAATGCATGTGCTGTATATGAGCATAGGCCTAGGGCTTGCAGGGAGTACCCTCACACTGATAGAAAGAAGATGTCTGGCATACTAGGACTGATGTATAAAAATACGCTAGTATGCCCCGCTGTGCTGGAGATAGTGGAGAGGATGAAGAAAAGGTTTTGAATGAATCTAATTTTAAAAAGAAATTTATTCAAACTCATTCCAACCCCTCCAAGGAGGGGAATAATGCCTTTTCTTATTTCTTAAATACCCTCCTGATTATTGTTGAATCAGTATTAGAAAGTCTCAATAAAAAAACTCCACTTGGTAGCGCGCTTAAGTCTAAACTGGTCACTTGACTAGCAGTGTTAAAAATTGATTTTCTAGTCAATACTTTACCTTTTAAATCAGTTATACTTATTTCCACCAAACCTGTTAATTCTTGATTAATAGTAATGTTTAAAATGTTAGAGGTCGGTACTGGATAGGCCTTTATCTCTAAGGTGTTATTATTATTTAAGCCTGTTACAACATTTAAACCATCACAATTTTCATCTATATCATTATTTTCAATTTCAACAGCATTAGGATTGATATCAGCGTTATTATCGTCACAATCATCTATTATAAGGAATCCGTCTTGATCTAGGTCGTCATCTAGGGTTGACGGATCACAATCATCATCTATTCCGTTATATGGAATTTCGGTAATATTCGGATTAACATTAGGATCATTATCATCACAATCCTGAGCTAATGGAAATCCATCTTGATCGAGGTCATCGTCCAGGGTTGCTGGATTACAATCGTCATCAATACCGTTATAGATAATTTCATTTGCCGCTGAATTAACATCAGGGTTTTGGTCATCACAGTCCATACTTTCAATAAAACCATCACCATCTGCATCTATATCAGAATTATTAATTTGTATGGATAGTTCATCAATACTCCAACCCCATGATGTTACGAATGGATCTGAAAAAAGTCTAAATCTCAATTTAATGATTTCACCAGCAGAGAATGTGTTACTTAAATTTATAGTTCGATTTCGATATAGACTTGAATTAGGGTTGGTTATAAAACTATTCCAAGCTCCATTTGCTCTTGAATCATATCCATCAATAATGGGCTGCCAATCAACTCCATTTGTTGATCCTTCGAGGATCACAAAGTCCCAAAACTCAAAATCTCCAAAAACAGATCCATCCTCTCCTTCTTCTACAAGAACAATTTCATTAAAGGTTATTACAGGATCACTTTCAGATACCGTTATTGGTATTTTTAGTCCGGCAATATAATTGGATGAATTCTGATAGGGGTGTACTGTGTTTAAAGCTCTAGTGAATCCTGTGCCTGTTTCTGTTTGAATATTCCATCCTATTAAATCAAAATCTTGGTCCATTTGAGAATTCTCAAAATCGGTATAATAAGTTAATATAGGAGTTATTAATTCATCCAATTCTACTTCCTCTATATTTGATGGATATTCTATACCTTCAGCAAATCCAATTGCTTGAACGGAATAAAATCCAGGTCCAATTAATGAAAGTAGGTATTTATTATTAATAGGCTCTGAATTCTCATCTATATCCAAAACATTTATTCCATCGAGTAATAATTTAGTGCTATCGTATCTCGATAATAGATCAAGATTAACCTCTATATTGTAATTTAAAAAAGAAGTGCCAACTGAAGTAATTTCTGGAGGTAGGATTACTTCAGGTGCGACAAAACCGTCTAACTCAGGAATGTCAGCCGTCCATATGCCACGTCCATGAGTAGCTATAATAACTTGACCATCTTTGATCTTGAAATCCCAAATGGTTACGGATGGAAATTGATCAACAATATTCCATGATTGCCCTCCATCCAAACTTTCAAATAATCCTATTTCAGTACTAGCCCACAGAACATTTTTATCGAAAGGCATTGCTTGAAGCGCAAAAGTTGCCACATCCGGAAATCCAGTACTGGTGCTATTCGTACTATATCCTGAAATATCCATCCAGTTTTGACCTAAATCGTCTGTTTTGAGTATTTTAGGTTGACTAGCTACTGAGAAGACTACAAATGCGGTGCTATCCAAAGTTGGATGTGAATATATTCCTGTTATTAAACCTAAGTTGTCAAAATTTGGTAAAGAATTAAAAGACTCACCACCATCTGTTGAAATAAATAGATTGCCGTTGTCATCCATTCTTCCTCCAGCCCAAACAAATCTTGGGTTCGCCTTTGAAACTTCTACATCAGTACCAGACCAGAAACCCCACCCGTCAATAATGGATATTTCCTTCCAATTTTTACCAAAATCAATACTTTTAAATACGCCAGTAGATTCGACTGTGAATAACACATCTGGATCTTGATAGGCATTTGATAAACGGGATATGAAAGGCCCGTTACCTTTTAATCCATTTTGTGCATTATAGGATGTTTCCCAATTATCTTCTGTTGCATAAAAGCCATTAAACTGAGATCCGCCAATCATTTTAAGTGGATCGGTGTAGTGGTTAACTACTTCAAAACCATCTCCTCCAATAACAAAGATATAATTAGATGTTGAAGAGGCGATATCAGTGGTTTGGGTTAGCCATGTGCCATTATCTTGTGTTCCTCCAAAGTATCGTTCACTTCCGGTAACTTTATCAGCACCATAAAACTGAGATGTATTATAACCAATACCTGAAAGTGTCCAATCTCCATCATTAACTCCTGGATTAGTTGATTCATTACTTAAATATATACCACCATCATTACCATTTAGGATCTTGAATAACTCATTACCACTATCTGTAATGATAGGTGATAGCCAATGCTGATCAGGATGTACGCCTTGAACATTACCTTGGGTAAATCTGTTCGTTCCATCATAATTCCCGTAAGAATCTGATACAATATCTAAAGTTGACGAAAGGTTATTTATCGATATTGAACTTATAGTTAAGTTGGAATTGTCATAAGTTTCTGGTGTCCAGAAGGCACCATCTGCTAGAAATGGCCATGTAAAATACATTAGCTCATATTCATGACCGCCACCTATTGTAATGTTAGGGTTTGGATTAACTGGGTCATAGTCACTATTATTGATGTAAAAATATTCTCTACTGTGGGTGCTAGGATCACCTGTAGTATTAAAACCTATTAGATCAAATGTTCCATCCCGCTGCTGATCTCTAAATGAGGCCATGAGTTGTCTATTGTTGGTAATATCCCATACCTCAAATGGAACATCAACGTAGTCTTGATAACTGTAATTACTAGCATTTACCCCGGCTCCCGCTCCTTCTGGCACTAAAAAACGATGAGCTTTTTGACTTTTTGAGCTACCAAAACGGATTTCAACATTAATATTGTTTGCTGCAGAACCAACTTCTAATCTTCCGTTGCCCGCACTCGCTCCAAAACTTGTGAGGTCTAAAAATGTGTTTACTTGGTCAGTATTAATATCATAGGTAGTTTGAACACCGTCTGGAATAGTGAAATCAACAGCTACTTCAAATAAACCTATTCCCCCTATGTATACTTTATCATCATCAAAAGGGTGAACCATAATGGTATTATCATACCAGCCTTGTGAACCTAGAAATGCTAAAGGATTTCCATTATATTGTACGTTGACAAAATCCCAACTATCACCTCCATTTGATGTTACATATAGGTCTGAATTAGAACCTGAAGTTCCTCCTTGAGCTGATCCATATACCTTATTAGGATTGGTATTAGATACTGCTAGTTCTATTCTTCCATTAAGGTTAAGTCCAAGGCTTTTATAATTCCAAGTAACACCACCATCTGAAGATTTATAAACTCCATGCCCTAGCGCTGTAGCAGCATATTGTATTGAAAAATTTGAAGGCGCAGCTACAATTTGCTGAACAGGGATATCCGTTTCGAAGGTTTTTGTCCAGGTAGCACCACCATCATTTGATTTTAATATTGCACCAGCACCAGCACCTTCAAATCCACCACCAATACGTTTTCTACCAGACGTACTGGCTAACAGTATATTTTCATTTGTTGGATCCACAATAATTCTGCTGACATTCACAAAATCATTGTTATTAGTACTAGATAAAAGGTTCCAAGTAGCACCTTTATCAGTTGATTTATAAATTCCATTTCCATTTAAAATAGCGGTCCCGTTAAAAATAAATCCTTCTCCTGTGCCTGCGTAAATTACAGAACTGTTGGCCTCAGACATGGCCAATGTTACAATTGCAAGGTTTTCAAGGGTTGGAGCAATTTCCTGCCAAGAGTTACCGCTGTTTGTGGTTTTCCATATGCCACCACTGACACTTGCTGCGTACCAAGTGTTTTGTGTAGCATCATCTGGGTCAAGAAGAATTGATCTTGTTCTACCAGGGACATTACCCGGCCCCCTTTCAATAAATGTCGCTGTTGAGGCCCTAGCTCTGTATTTCGATACTTTTTTTACCTTTTCAAGCTCAGTTGATTTGTAGAAAGGTGAGTATTGAGGGTACTTTAACGGTGCCTTTAGGTCTTCTTGCCCAGCTCGAATAGCGGACATATAGTAAGCGAATTTTTCAGGACCATCATATTTTTGGCCATTGACATTTATGGTCTTTTTAGTATTTTTTTGATTGCCATGCTTAAGTTTTGAAAGACTTGTAACACTATTTTTTTCAATAAATATTGAAAAAGTAATTAAAATAACTGTAGAGAAAATTAATGCAGATAATCCTTTCTTCATAACTATTTACCTTTCTTGAGTAGTAATTGTGATCTGTGAGATATCCTAATAAAAGGTTATCAGTTGTATTAGGAGGACTAACTATACTTTATGAAAGGTTTAGTTGGCCTGTATGAATAGTGTTCAATCGTTAAAACATATCTTATTCACTGAAATACAAGGGTTTAAGTTAAAATAACTTAGGGATAATAAATAATGTATTCCTTGTTTTCTTATCTGCATAATCTCCTAGGCGAAAATATTTTTTTAAGTAAACCCATACTCAAAACCATAGACATTAATGGAATTACCCTCAAAATCTAGATAATCGACTCTTTTAAAGCCTATTTTAAGATACATCTGCCAAGCCACGGCCATTGCCTTAGTAGAATGGATGATTAGTTTCTCTTGCCCTGTTTTTTTGGCGAGCTCTATACAATGCATACTAAGTGCTCTGCCAATTCCCAGTCCTCTGGCCTCAGGGTCTACAGCTAGAAATCTGAATCCAGCCGCATTTTTAATTGAACTGGCCATACCCTTTGAGCCATAGTTTTGCATGTCATCAAAGTAAACTACAGCGCCTAACGGTTTGTTATTGTCACCCACCGCTATAAAAAGTTGAGTACCAGGGTTGTCAGTCATATCTCCAACATTTCTCAGTTGTTTATAATAAGTAGGTAGCGCCTCTTGTTTTGGAAAACCTTCAAGTTTAGAGTACACGGTGCTAACGAGCAGCCCAATACTTTTAAACTCTGAAGGATCTGCTTTTCTTATTTTAAACTTATGACTCATGATATCTTTTCTTTCAACTCCATATAGATGTTCGCACGTTCGTATGGGGAAGGCGTGGGGTTAATGGCCTCGATAAACCCAAGCTTTCTGTAAAGATTAAGAGCCGTGGTTAATTTTCGATTTGATTCGAGGAAGATTTTATTGGCACCTTTTTCTTTACCAATTTCAATTATTCTTTGTCCTAGTTTCTTGCCAATTTGGTAGCCTTGTGCTTTTTCTGTAACCGCCATTTTGGTTAGCTCATAGGTTTTTTCTTCTTTCAATTTAAGGGCGCAAGTGCCTACTACTTCACCATCAAGAATGGCAAATATGATGGTGCCCCCAGGCTTAATTATATGTTCTATAGGGTTGCTTAATACCTGCTCATCTATTGGCTCGACAGTAAAATATTTTTCCAGCCATTCTATATTTAGTGACTTAAAATAGTGTGCGAGATCAGGTAGAAAATTTACTATATCTACCTGTTTATTTTGTCGTTGTTTTCTGGTTTCTAAAACTCTTTCATAGAAGCTTTTTTCTTTAAATGAGTTTTCTAATTGTATGATATTTGAAAAGAGGTTATTGCTGGTTTCTCTGAACATATTTTCTAGAGCATGCTCGATATCCTTCCAAAGAGGCTCAAGTGTTTTGAGCACTTCTCTACCTTTTTTAGATAGGCCAATGGCACGCTTTCTGGCGTCATCTGGATTTACAACATTAATTACCAAATCTTTTTTTTCTAGCGCTTTTACAAGTTGAATTGCATAAGGGTGGGAGATGTCCAATTGACCAGATAATTCCATAATACCCAATGGCGTAGAGGAGGATAGTAATTTAAAAATAGGAAACCATTTGGGGTCAAAATCTATGCCTGACATTTTATAAATTTTTGTACCATCAGACATGATCTGATCGCTCAATCTTCTTAACCTGCTGCCAAGTGCTAGCAGGCCTAATTCATTCATATACTCCATATTAGTATCAAATTACGTAATTAATTACCTAAAAATTATGTATATCTTGAAATTTTTATTTACTGTGTTGAAAATCAGTTAATTGACTATGAATTAATAAGTGATTGTTCAATTGAATTACTTCAATTGAACCTTAGGTTAAATTTCAATCGATTGATTCAAAGTTTAGATTAGGTGTGTTAGGCAATACGGTTTCATCCAATTCTTTTATTCAATATTATTCATTATATTCATAGGCTATTTGTTTTTCATAATACCTTATTTTGACAAAGTTCAGGACCATTTCAGTTGTTGCTATTTTGCTCTATTTATATTTAGCAACTTCAGGTTATACCCAGCCTTTTCTCAATCCTAATAAGACTCCAGATCAATATAATTATGAACACTGGTCTAGTGATGATGGACTTCCTGATAATGCGGTTATCAATCTGCTCCAGTCAAGAGATGGTTACATTTGGTTTGCCTCATACGGTGGGGTGACAAGGTTCAATGGCGTTGAGTTTTATAGTTACAGTACCTACACCCATCCTGAAATTGTCAACAACTCTTTTACTTTTATTTATGAAGATTTAGAAGGAACTATCTGGGCGGCTACCAGTGGTAATGGCATAGTGTCCATCAAGAATGAAAGGGTAGATGTTTACGCGGTAGAACAAGGCTTGCCAAGCAATTTTGTTGAGAGTTTTGCACAAGGATCTGATAGTGTTTTATATGTAGCTACCAGCGAGGGATTGGTCTATAAAAATGACACACTTTTTAC
>CAYGNU010000144.1:0-9165 GCA_964351175.1 uncultured Roseivirgaceae bacterium
CCGGGGGTTCGAATCCCTCCTCCTCTGCTGATTAGGAGTCAAATCCTACCAAAATCCTCCAAACGTTATGTTTGGAGGATTTTTTGTTTAGGACCATATCATTTTCAAGTATTTCTATTCAATCTGTTCGCCATGTTGGCTCAAGTCTAAGCCTACTTCCTCTTGATCTTCTCTTACACGCATAGTTACTAGCAAATCCACCAACATATATAGCAAATAACTGCCTCCAAAGCAGAAAAC
Source organism: uncultured Roseivirgaceae bacterium (assembly GCA_964351175.1). Taxonomy (GTDB): domain Bacteria; phylum Bacteroidota; class Bacteroidia; order Cytophagales; family Cyclobacteriaceae; genus Fulvivirga. The sequence goes on from CAYGNU010000144.1 coordinate 241, forward strand.
CGCAGTAATGGCCAAAGCTAGCAGGTGATATAGGAAAGTAGTGGTTTCTCCATAAACAAGTCCAACCCCCGAAGCGAATACGGCTGTCAGCAACATACCAACAATACCACCAATTCCATGACTTGGGAAAACATCCAATGTATCGTCAATGCCTGATTTGTTTTTCAAATGTATGGCCCAGTTGGAAATGATAGAAGCTATAAATCCTATGAACATGGCCTGACCAATGTTGACAAAACCAGCCGCTGGTGTGATGGCTACCAGTCCTACTACAGCACCAATACAAGCACCTACAGCAGACATTTTGCGTCCGAGCATTCTTTCATAGAACACCCAAGTGATCATTGCTGTTGCTGAAGCAATATTTGTATTTGCAAATGCTATAACCGCATCAGAATTGGCACCTAATGCAGATCCTGCATTGAAGCCAAACCACCCAAACCAAAGCAGGCCTGTACCCAATATAACATAAGGCACATTGGCAGGATGTTGTAAGGCAGACTTTCTTTGCCCAAGAAATACGGCTCCTGCTAATGCCGCAAAACCGGCAGACATGTGTACCACAGTGCCTCCGGCAAAATCTAGGACACCCCAATTTCTAAAAAGACCATCTGGATGCCAGGTCATATGTGCCAATGGACTGTAAATAAAGATACTAAACAACACCATGAAGAAGATATAACTTCTAAACCGCACGCGTCCAGCAAAACTACCTGTAATAAGGGCAGGTGTGATGATGGCAAATTTCAATTGAAAAAGAGCAAAGAGGAGGAATGGGATAGTAGAAGAAAAGGCAGGGTTCGGTTCGGAACCTACATTATTAAATGCAAAATAAGTTAAAGGATTGCCTATGATCCCACCTAAGCTGTCTCCAAATGCCAAACTAAATCCGAACATGACCCATAATACACTCACTACACCGAGTGCAATAAAACTTTGAAGCATAGTGGAAATAATATTTTTCTTATCGACCATCCCTCCATAGAAGAAAGAAAGTCCAGGAGTCATCAACAATACAAATGCGCTAGCGACTAACATCCATGCAGTGTCTCCAGTATCTATTGCAGAGGACAGCTCTTGATATTGGCCTGCCGAATACACACAAATGATTATGAAGGCGGATAAAATGATGAAGTTTAACTTTTTTCCCATTATTCTTAATATTAGTTAAAATTTTATGTTACAATGTTAAAAATATACCCTAGCAGGGGGATATTTTATACATAATATTTAAAATTGGCCTATTTATATATCCTATTTAATAAAATGAACCATAAATGTACTGAACGTAGTGGAATTTACAACCCATTGGTAGTTTCTGTTGAGATAAAATTCAAGTAAATGGAGTATAGTAATCTAATCAATGACTACCTGATCTAGGTATTGCCACCTTGTTCTTTTATTATGCAGTTATAAAGTGAAGAGTTTTTAACTTTTTATTCTAAATCTAGAAACAGATTAAACATTACTAGCCAATTTATATGACTACCATTAAGAGATAAATAGGAGGTAATTAAGACAGAAAGTACTGGTTAGCAATTAATCTAAATCAATTTAGTAGCCTCACTTTTCATTACCTCCAAATCGCCTAATAGGTCAGGATGAATTTTGGTAGAATCAATAACACTGAGTAACTCTCTTAATTTTTGAATACCAGCTAGCCGCTCTGGCACTACATCATCTTCGATACAGTTGAGTAAATCTAGACAGCAGTCATACTTGATTAGGTGACTGTCAGGTAATATTTCAATGCCTGCCATCAAAACTTGAAGACTTGCTTCTTGCCCATTTTTGTCTCTTAAAATGAATGACAAATCAAGAATGAAATCTTCTATGGAGGAAGCTCCAAACATCCCTAAGTGCTCATTTATTAATTCTTTTGCCTTTTGTTTAGCAAATGAAGTGTCTACTTCCGGAGGCTTATCAAAATAACCAACTAGCAGGCCTCTAATTAAATGAACCGCGTGAAGGTCTACGGGTAACTTCTTTTCGAAAGCATCTTTATCGGTGCCATCAATAAAATAGGGAAGGCTAAAGCCTTCATTTGCTTTTAAATGAAGGCCAATTTTTGACTCTTTATCAAAATGCTTCCAGATGATAGAATAATTTGCCATGTATCCACAAATAAATACTTACATCATCAATTTACCAATTGATTCAATTATCAATCCTACTATCAATGTCTTATAATTCATTATCATAAATATTCTGCCGCTCCTGTATTGTGTGAATAAGAAAAGAGGCAAAAACGTTATCTTTAATTAAAGAATCTAAAATTGTACTTTATTCTAAAATGATGAGTGATCTTCAGATTAGCCAAAATTTAGAGGAGTATTTCTCAAAATATCGAGATAATATTATCGGTATAAATCATGAAATAAAGACTCCTTATCACGAGGCGATCAAAATTAGGTATGCCGACTGGACAGCCAGTGGCAGGTTGTATCAACCAATAGAGGATAGACTACACAAGAAGATTTATCCAATGGTAGCAAATACACATACAGATACCAGTACAACGGGTCAGTTCATGACCTATGCTTATGCTCAAGCTAAAGAAACCATTAAAAAACACGTTCGTGCTGCTAAAGATGATATATTACTCAGCACAGGATCTGGCATGACCGGGGCAGTGAATAAGTTTCAAAGAATATTAGGACTAAAGATTGATGAGTTACTACTAAAAGACATGCCTGAAAATCAGAGGCCTTTGGTTTTAATAACGCATATGGAGCACCACTCAAATCAGACAAGTTGGCTCGAAACCATTGCGGATGTTGATATTGTAATGCCTGATGAAAAGGGCTTGGTTTCGGTTGATAATTTCGACAAGGCACTTGTAAAACACAATGATAGGAAAAGAAAAATAGTGGCCATTACAGCGTGCTCCAATGTAACAGGAATAACTACGCCTTACATGGATATTGCTGCTGTAACGCATAAAGCAGGAGGTGTTTGTTTTGTCGATTTTGCTTGTTCAGCCCCCTATGTAAATATCGATATGCATGAGAATGATATAGAAGGTAGATATTTAGATGCTATTTATTTCTCTCCACATAAGTTTTTAGGTGGTCCTGGCTCCAGTGGAATTTTAATATTCAATAAAAATTTATATCAAAATAGTGTGCCTGATAATCCGGGGGGAGGCACAGTAGATTGGACGAATCCTTGGGGAGAGCATAAATATATTGACAGCATAGAGCTACGTGAAGATGGAGGCACCCCACCATTTTTGCAGACTATTAGAGCTGCTATGTGCTTCGGTCTTAAAGAATCCATGGGTATCGATACTATTAAGAAAAGGGAAGATGAGCTGCTAGAGTTAGTATGGCAACAGTTTGATAATATCCCGAATTTACATGTGCTTGCAGATCATGTGCGCAATAGACTTCCTGTAATATCATTCTATATTGATGGTCTTCATTTTAATTTAGGGGTTAAAATTTTGAATGATCGATTTGGGATTCAAACAAGAGGAGGCTGCTCATGTGCTGGTACATATGGCCACTATTTATTACATATCGATAAGGAGCATTCACATCAAATAACAGATCAGATAAGCAAAGGCGACAATACGAACAAACCAGGCTGGATCAGGATGTCACTACATCCTACTCATACAAATAATGAGGTTTTGTACATTCTTAAGGCAATCCAGGAGTTAGCACAAAATTTCGAGGAATGGTCTAAAGATTATGAATTTAACAACGTTTTTGGCAGCATCAAGTCAAAAAATAATGAGAGATTCTTAGAAGTAGAAAATGAAATAAATGAGTGCTTCCTAAATGATTTTTAGAAAGTTGCTAGAAAATAAAAAGATAATAGGCTATTGATTTGGCATGTCTTAATTGATTAGCCTATAAAATGATTTACCAATATTTAATTTCCGTAATATAGCCATATAATATTTAATTTTGATGTCATGAAGATTATTCAAAAATTGGCCATCGTGATTTTTACTATTTTATTGTTGGCTTTTAACATCAATGCTCAGCAACCAGCTTCTGGTCAATGGCAAGGACAACTTGAGTACGAAGAAGTAGATGTGCCTTTTACTTTTGAGATAAAATATAATAATAATAAACCTGAAGTCACATTGATTAATGGAGATGAAAGGATAGTGCTTAAGAAGGTAAAATTTGAAGGAGACACCATTATAATACCTTTAAAGCCATTTGATGCTGTATTGAGGGCTAAGTACGAAGAGCACGAAATGAAAGGATGGTGGAAAAAGGGGTATAGAAAAGACGCCATTCCATTCAAGGCAACCTATGGTGTGCCTCGCTTTAATCCGGGAGGACAACCAACCATTAAAATTTTGGAAAAACTTTCAGTAACACTTAAGCCTGAAAAAGGTGTCGAGTATCCTGGTGTTGGCATTTTTAAATTGGATAATGGTATAGTTACTGGTACACTATTAACAGAAGTTGGTGACTTTAGGTATTTTGAAGGGGTACTTCAAGATGACTCTTTAAAATTATCGGCTTTTGACGGCACCCATGGATTTATGATTGTTGGTGTTAAAAATGCAAGTGGGTGGAGTGGAGAGTTTTATTTTGACCCTAATTATAAAGAGGCATGGACTGCTAAGGAAGATCCAAATGCACTTCTTAAAGAGCAATTTGTTAAGGTAGAAGAGGGGCAGAGGCCTTACTTTGATATCCTAACGGCCGGTGATCCCTCTGTAAAGCTTAATGAAGATGATTATTTCGATAAGGTACTCATCATCCAGTTATTCGGAACATGGTGTCCCAATAGTTTTGATCAAACTAATTATCTAACAGAGTGGTATAAAAAAAATAGTGACCGTAAAGTAGAAATACTAGCAGCCTCCTTTGAGGTTAACTATTCTCAGGAGTATGGAACCAGTCGCATTAATGATTACCAGAATGACATGGAAGTACCCTATAAAGTTGTATTAGGAGGAAGACAAAATAAAGGTGATGCTGCACTTGCATTCCCTTTCCTTGACAAAATAAATGCCTTCCCAACCTTAGTAATTATTGACAAAAATGGATTTGTGAGATATACCTGTGATTATTTCAATGGCCCGGCTACAGGTGTACTATACAATGAGTTTGATGCTCATTTCAATCAAATCATTGATGATTTGTTAGCTGAATAAATTAAACAGCCTTTTGCAGTTTTTTATTCTCTATTTCTTTATTCAAATCTTCAGAAAGCTCAATTTTCATATCCTGCTTTCCCATTTTACACTGACCATCAAATTTAGCTCCTGATTCAACCACAAGTTTATTGGCAATAATATTTCCTTTAATAGAGCAGGTAGGTTTCAATACTAAATTGTCGGATATCATCAATGATCCTGTCACTTCGCCTTCCACTTCAGCAAATTGAGCTTTAACATTACCCTCAATAATAGCAGAGTGTCCAATAACAACTTTTGATTTAGAAACGATATCACCTATCACTTTTCCTTCTACTCTTATATTTCCATGGGTATGAACATTCCCTGTGAAAGTACTGCCTTTACCAATTATGTTATTTGTATTGTGTAATTCAGCTTGCATCTGTTGTTCTTTATTATTGAACATAAGTATTTGATTTTGAATTGAGTAAGTGTAAATCTAATGGTTATAGCTAACTCTAATGTTTAATATTCTACTGGTGGGCTTCTATTTCGATTAAATGCTTGAAGCGTAGTTAACTGGTAATAAATACGTGTTGAATTTTGTAGTCGTTGTATTATTTAACTGCTATTGTAGTTTTGTGAGTACATATAATTAAAAAATTATGTCCGATAAACACTATTCATTTTTTCAAAATGTCTACGATGTAGTTAGATTAATACCTAAAGGCCGCGTTACAAGCTATGGAGCTATAGGCAATTATCTTGGAGCTAAAAGAAGTGCCAGAATGGTTGGCTGGGCTATGAATGCAGCACATGATCTTGATGACGTTCCTGCACATCGGGTAGTGAATAGAGTTGGATTGCTTACAGGTAAACATCACTTCACTGAGGTCAATAGAATGGAAGAACTACTAGAGGCAGAGGGAATTAAAGTTGTAGATGATAAAATTGTGGACTTTAAAAGCATTTTTTGGGACCCAATGACTGAATTGATGTAAAACTTACATTCCCAACTCGGGAATTAATTACCAATTTCAAGAAAAATTACAGTGTAAAAGGCTTTAAAATGCGAAATATGGCGTTTTTTGCCAATTGGCATCGATGTTGAAAGTAGTGTAATAAATTAAAAAACATTACACATGAAGACTTTAACATTAATTACGACCGCCTTACTTCTAAGCATCACGTCATTCGCTAAGGTTAGTGATCCTTCAATAGAACTTATCGATACAGATTATAAAAATGTATTAAAGTTCAAGGTAAAAAAGGATTTAGTGGGAGCCACTATAAAACTAGTATACTCAAACGGAGATGTGGTGACAAAAGAAGAGTTGGTAAAAAAGAGAATGGTTATTGATTTCTGTGACTCAAGAGATGGAGAATATGTAGTGGTGATTGAAAAGGGTGATTACTCAAAGGTAATTGAAGTAAAAAAGGATTTGGAAAAAGGTGTTCAATACGGGAGTTAAAATCTCAAATCGGGATGAATCAAAAACGAAAAACACTTTTGATTCAGTTTAAAGCCCTTTTGACCAATTGGCATAACCATTGTAATTAGATATGAACATGATTTTAGGTTGATATAAAAATATGCTGTATTTGTTTTAGTTGGTTTTAATGTATACGGCAGGGCCACTCCTCAAAGAGTGGCCCTTTCTTTTTTTACTTGGTAAGATGTCTATCCTTAATTCCTACTTCTCACCCTTTTTGTAATTACATGCTGATGAATAGAATTACTGAGAAGATGTGATAATAGAGAAATGAGAGCTCAAAGTGGGAGGATTTTTCCCAAAATGACACTCTTTTTAAATGAAAATAGCCTTTAAATTAAGTATGGGCACTTTATGGTACTTGGCATAACCATTGTAATATATTATTCACATGATTTTTGGTTGAATTAAAGATATGCTGTGTTGTTTTAGTTGGTTTTAATGTATACAGCTGGGGTCACTCTTCAAAAGGGTGACCCCTTCTTTTTTATATGGTTAATTCCTAACTGAAATAAAACTACCATCTATTAATACTTCTTGTTAAATCGATCGAGTAGTACAAAGAATATAAAATAACAGGAAAATAAGAGCTCAAGATGGGAGGTTTATTCCCAAAATGGAACTCTTTTTAAATTAAAACAGCCTTCAAATCAAATAGAGGCACTTTAGACCTCTTGGCACAACCATTGTAATACATTATGTAAATGATTCTAAGTTGATATAAATAAGTTGATATAAATAAGTTGATATAAAAATATGCTGTGTTGTTTTAGTTGGTTTTAATGTATACAGCTAGGGTCACTCTTTTAAAGGGTGACCCTTTCTTTTTTTATAAGAGTCATAAGTCCAAGGAATGTCAAGCCTCCATTGACCAATAATATTTCGAATCCAAATTTATAACCACTGAAAAGGTTTTCTGAATTAAGGTTTAAAAAATAGGATAGTATTGGAGAAAGGATACATACCATAGGCACGGCCCAATCGCGAAGTTTGAAATTTGTAAATAATCCAAATGCATAAAGTCCCAAAAGTGGTCCATAGGTATAACCTGCAGCTTTAAATACCGAGCTTATCACAGCATCATTATTCAAGCTTTTGAAAAGTATGATCACCCCAAATAATATAACCGAAAAACCTAGGTGGATAAGTAGTCTCAAGTTTCTCTGACTTTTTACCTTTTCCAATGTTTCTTCTCTTTGGAAATTTAAAAAATCTACGCAGAAAGAAGTGGTTAATGATGTCAAAGCAGAATCTGCACTAGAATAGGCAGCCGCTATTATCCCAAGTAAAAATATGATTCCGGTAAATATATCGAAATGTTGTAGTGCCAATATTGGAAATAAGTCATCACTTCTTTCAGGTATTGCAATACCCTTGGTTTGCGCATATAAATAAAGCAAAGCTCCTAAACACAGGAATAGCAGATTCACGAATACTAAGACAGCTGAAAACCAGAACATATTCTTTTGTGCATCACCTATATTTCTACAAGTAAGATTCTTTTGCATCATGTCCTGATCTAGACCGGTCATGACTATGGCTATAAATGCTCCTGATAAAAACTGTTTGATAAAGTGGCTGCTCTCATTCCAGTCCCAAAAGAAAACTTGTGAATAACTACTCTCTTTAACTGAGGTTACCATTTGAGCAAAGCTTAGGTCAAGCTCTGTGTTGATATTCGTAATAACAATAACTACCGCTAGAAGCATAAAAAGTGTTTGTAAACTGTCAGTCCAAACAATGGTTTTAATACCACCCCTAAAGGTATAGAGCCAGATGAGGCCGATTGTGATGGCAACTGTAATGTGAAAGGAAATGCCCCATGCATCGAAAATTGCAAGCTGCAATACACCAGCTACCAAAAATAACCTAAATGACGCACCTACTATTCGGCTAACCAAAAAGAAGAATGCCCCAGTTTTATAACTCCAAAAGCCAAATCGATCTTCAAGGTATTGATAAATAGAAATCAGGTTGAGTTTATAATATAGTGGCATCAAAACAAAACCTATAAAAGCATATCCCACAAGATAACCCAGTACCATTTGCATATAGCCAAATTGAGTGGAAGCAACCCATCCGGGTACTGAGATGAATGTTACCCCTGATAGTGAGGCTCCTATCATACCAAAGGCCACAAGATACCACGGTGATTGTCTGTTTCCGGTAAAGAAGGTTGATGAATCTGACGTTTTACTTGTTAAAAACGATATCAATATCAAGACTGAGAAATAGGCGAATATTACTGTAACAACCAGTTGAGGACTCATAATTTTATATACTTCTTATTTTTTTTACCTTTGGCAAACTAAACAAAACTACATGGATTTCGGATATAGCTAC